>JAOQAA010000532.1 GCA_025963815.1 Capsulimonas sp. | reverse complement strand
CGCTATTATCGCAAGTCCCGCAAATCCAGCGCTTCCCGCAAGTCCGCCGTTCGCCAGCTGCCTTCTCGCGGCGTCTCGGGCGGAACTGCCGCCAATGTCGTAGGACGTCTGGCGATGGTGCAGCTCGACAGTGCGCAGATCCACGCCGCCGGCCGCTTTGGCCGTCTGCTGTCCGTTTGCCCGCGCGGTCAGTACCTCAATGTCAGCTGTGAGACCGAAACGCAGTACGGCGTTTTGATGATCGACCGCTCGCTTGGCTACATCAACAAGGCCGACGTGCAGCTGCTCGACTATCAAGTCGTCAACACCGCTCCGGCGCAGTCCGGCGGCGAAGCTGCTCCGGGTTCGCTGGGACAGCGTCTCGTGCAGCGCTCCCAGGACTTCCTCGGCGTCCCGTATGTCTGGGGCGGCAACACCAAGAACGGTATCGACTGCTCTGGTTTCGTCAAAGCCATCTACTCCTCGTTCAACATCGATCTCCCACGCCATTCGGGCGACCAGGCGGCGGTCGGCTACGATGTTCCCCGCGCTGATGTTTCGCAGTGGGTCGCCGGCGATCGTATGTACTTCGCCTGCCACCATCCCGAGATCGACCATACCGGCATGTACATCGGCGGCGGATACTTCATCCACGCCTCCGTCGGCCACAATCGCTCCGTCGCCATCGACCGTGTCGACAACCGATACTACGCCAGCCACCTGGTCGCGGTCCGCCGCTCCAAAGAGCTGCTCGGCGAAACCCCATCGCCCTACACCGCGCAGACGGCGAACAACACGACCACGAGCGACGCTGAGGCCGATCAAGAGTAATCCGCAAAATTTCGATCCACGAAAATTACGAGCCCTGACGCGACAATGCGTCAGGGCTCTTTTGCTGGAGCGTTCTCTATTTTCACGAAGTCTCCTCGGCAATCATCAAGTTACCATAAGACACTCTCCGATTGCCGCCGAACCCGGAAACGGAATAGGAAGGAAATCTCTTCAATATATTTGACTACACATGTGGTCAAACCTTGCAAGAATCCCTGAAAGTAGAGTATTATAGAAGGACATTCTGCGACTCGTTTCGGCATGGCCGTCGCGAGAGTACTCGCTGGGAGGAAATTGTAGTGGCTTTGTTAGAAAACGATGTGGTTGCGCAGGCCGCGCAAAACTATTTTGGGCTGGACCGGGAGGCTTCTCTGGAGGCCAGCGATCCGGCCGTCTTCGCTGCGATCAAGCAGGAAGAGGGACGGCAGAACGACAAGCTGGAGCTGATCGCTTCTGAGAATGTGGTCTCGCATGCAGTCCTGGAAGCTCAGGGCTCGGTGCTGACCAACAAGTACGCAGAAGGGTATCCCGGCAAGCGTTACTATGGCGGCTGCGAGTATGTGGACATTGTCGAGACGCTCGCGATCGAGCGGGCGAAGCAGCTGTTCGGCGTCGAGCATGCGAATGTTCAGCCGCACAGCGGCGCGTCGGCGAATATCGCTGTGTTCAGCGCGTTTTTGCAGCCTGGCGACACTATTCTCGGCATGCGGCTCGATCAGGGTGGACATCTTACCCACGGCAGCCCGGTCAACTTCTCCGGTAAGTTCTACGATGCGCACTTCTACGGAGTGGACGCCGAGACGGGCCTGATTGACTACGATGAGTGCGCCCGTGTCGCCCGCGAAGTCAAGCCGAAGATGATCACCTCGGGAGCTTCGGCCTATCCCCGCATCATCGATTTCCCGCGCCTGCGCGCCATCGCCGATGAAGTCGGCGCATTGCTGCTGGCGGACATCGCCCACATCGCCGGTCTGGTCGCGGCGGGCGAGCATCCCAGCCCAGTCGGCTACGCGCACATCGTCACCACCACCACGCATAAGACGCTACGCGGACCGCGTGGCGGCATGATCATGTGTGGCGCCGAGCACGCCAAGGCCATCGACTCAGCCGTCTTCCCCGGCACGCAGGGCGGCCCGCTCATGCACGTGATCGCCGCCAAGGCGGTCGCGCTCGGCGAGGCGCTGCGGCCCGGCTTCACAGACTACCAAAAGCAAATTCGCAAGAATGCGGCGGCATTGGCCGATGGACTGACCCAGCGCGGCTTCACGCTCGTTTCCGGCGGCACCGACAACCACCTGATGCTTGTTGACCTGCGCCCGCAAGGGCTGACCGGCCGCACCGCGCAGCTGGAACTGGATAAGGTCAATCTGACCACCAACAAAAACGCCATCCCCTACGACACCGAAAAGCCGTGGGTGACGGGCGGTCTGCGTCTTGGCGCTCCGGCGGTCACCACGCGTGGCCTTCTGGAGGCGGACATGGACATTATCGCCGATTGCATCGTCCGCACGCTGACCAATGTCGGCGATGCGGCCGTTTACGAAACCGTGCGGCGCGACGTCAAGTCGCTCTGCGACCGATTCCCTGGGTAATAGACCTCTATGTGGCGGCTTGTCCCGATCGCATTCGCGCTTTCGCTGGCGTTGACTTATCTGCTGACGCCTCTTGTTCGCAAGCTGGCTATTCGTTTCGGCGCGGTCGCGATTCCTCGCGACCGCGACGTTCACTCCGAACCTGTCCCACGCTGGGGCGGCGTGTCGATGGTTTCTGCCTTTCTGGTGACGCTGGGGGCAATCTTCGTCTACACACTCCTTCGCAACGACCACCGGCACTTTGCGACTCCGTGGACCGACCATCAGCTTCACCAATTTGTGGGCATATTTTTGGCCACCCTTCTCATTGCGATTGTGGGCGCGCTGGATGACAAGTTCGAGCTATCGGCAATCTGGCAGTCTCTGGCTCTTGCCGCATCGGGTTTGATCCTCTACCTTTCCGGCGCCAGCATTGAGGGCATGGGAAACCCCTTCTACAATTCTCCCGCGACGGTTCATGGCTACGATCCGCACTCCTGGATTCAGTTTCCTGAGTGGTTCCAAGCAGTGGCGACCGTGATATGGGTCTTTGGCGTCGCCAAGACCGTGGACTTTATCGACGGCCTTGACGGCCTGGCCGCCGGTGTCTGCGCGATTTGCGCGACGACGCTTGCGCTGATGTCCGCTCAGACGGGGCAGTATGAAGTCACGATCATCGCCGCCGCCGTCGTCGGCGTCTGTGTCGGTTTCCTGCGCTTTAACTATAATCCGGCCACCATTATTATGGGCACGGTTGGCGCGCAGTTCCTTGGGTTCATACTCGCGGCAATCTCCGTGGTCGGCACGCTGAAGATCCCCGCAACAGTGAGCGTGCTGCTGCCGCTTTTGGTGCTGGGCGTCCCAATCTTCGACGGAATCCGGGTTGTGACGCAGCGCGCCATCAAGCGTACGCCGGCGTACCTTCCCGACAAGACCAGTCATATTCACCATATTTTGATCAACAAGGGCCTCTCGGTCAAGCGCGCGGTCTGGGTCATTTACGCCCTTACTGCTTGCCTCTGCCTCGTCGCCCTGGTCGTATTCCACCAGGTCCGGCATTAAGCCGGCGCAAATACCCCATGAAAAAGATTCTTTGCGTTTTCGGCACACGCCCCGATGCAATCAAGATGGCCCCCGTGGTGCTGGAGCTCCAGCGCCGCCCTGAGCAGTTCGACGTCAAGGTCGCGGTCACCGGCCAGCACCGCGAGATGCTGGATCAAGTCCTGTCCGTCTTCGCGATCCAGCCGGACTTCGACCTCAACATCATGCAGCACGGGGCAAATTTAGCCCAGATGACCACGCGCTCGCTCAGTGGTCTGGATCCGATCTTGGATTCCGTGAAGCCCGATT
>JAOQAA010000150.1 GCA_025963815.1 Capsulimonas sp. | reverse complement strand
CCCGCCCGCGCCGACGGAATCCGCCGTCCGAATAATCGTCCCCAGATTGCCCGGCGAACGGACGCTTTCACAGGCGACCCAGCACAAATCGGCGGCGGGGTCGATATCGGCAAGCGATTCCCAGCGCTGGCGCACGATGGCGGCAAAGCCCTGCGGGTCCTCGGTCATGGTAATACGTTCCAAGCAGTCGCTTGAAACGCGGGTGATGGGAATACGACGATCGAGAAGAGTTTGCAGCACGCGCTGCGCGGCGGGAGTCGTCGTGTGATTGGGTGAGAGAATGACGGCGCGGATATCGGCGCCGCTGTCTATCGCCTTCGCCAGCAGGCGAAGACCTTCAATACGAAAAAAGTGGGTGCGATCGCGTGTGTCGCGCTGCGCGAGGAGATCAAAGAGAGCGACTGTGTCGCGCCGGGACGAATCGGCGTTGGGCGTCGGGTAAGTTTTGGTTTTTGTCATTCATGGGCAGGATCTTTCATCCTGGCGAGGTGGTCAAGTCTGCGTTTGCAGACGGTTGGTGTAAAGATATATCCCCGTGAGAACACTCGGCGTCGCCAAAGTTCTCACGGGGATATCGTACTCAGAATTTACGAAAATTGTCAATCTCTCATCGTGGCTTACGCCGCTTTTGAGAGGCGCAGAATGGGCTGTGTTTCCGAATCGATGTGGAACTGGCCGACTTGACGGGCAAGGTCCTGTGAAACTTCCGCCAGGGTTTCGGCGCACGCGGCCATTTCCTCTACCGCCGCCGCCTGCTGTACGGTGGTTCCGGCGACGGTCTGTACGGATGCGGATACCTGCTCGGCGCAAGCGCTCATTTCTTCCGCGACCGCGCTGCTTTGCTCGACAATCGCGGCGACATCGGCGATGGACTTTGCGACATCGGCGGAGGTCGCGCTCATCCGGCCCGTGGTGGCGTTGATCTCCTGAACCCGCATGGTGACTTTATCGATGACAAGCTGGATTTGGGCGAGCGAGGAACCGGCTTCTTCCGCAAGCTTCGCGCCCTTCGCGACTTCCCGCGTGCCGTCGTCCATCGCGGATACGGCCCCGGCGGTGTGCTGGCGCACTGTCTGCACAAGCACCGCAATTTCCTTCGTCGCGGACGCCGATCGTTCGGCGAGCTTGCGCACTTCCTCCGCGACGACGGCAAAACCACGTCCCGAATCACCGGCGCGGGCGGCCTCAATGGCGGCGTTCAGCGCCAGCAGGTTGGTTTGTTCGGCGATCCCCTCGATGATGCCGAGAATTCCGCCGATCTGCTGCGAGGCTTCGTCCAGACTTTGGATTGTTTCTGCAGAATGGGCGACTTTGCGCTGGATTGCGGCCATCCCTGCAACCGTCTCATTGACTGCCTTGACGCCGGATGTCGCCGCCTGGTTGGCTTCGTCTGCGGCGTCGGCCGCCGCCCCGGCCTCTTTCGCGATCATCTGCGCGGAACTCGCAAGATCCTGGATTTTGGCCGTGCTGCCGGCGAGCGCTCTCGCCTGCGCCGACGAACCCTGCGCGACTTCACTAGCTCCGATCGCCGATTGTTCGCTGGCGCGGGCGACTTCCTGTGTCGTCGCGCTGATTTCTTCGATCCCGGCTCCCACTTGCTCGGCGGTTGATGCGAGCGTGGTGGACGTGGACGCCAGATGCGCCGCTGAGTGCTGAAGGTTTCGCACCAGCGCAACGATTGCCTGCTGAGACTTCCCAAACGATCCAATCATCGATTGAACATTAGAGAGCATCCCGTTGAACGTGCCGGCCATCACGCCGAACTCGTCCTTGCTGGTGATTTCGAGAGGCTGAGTCGTTGAGACTGCGGGAACGGTCAGGTCGCCGTACTCCATCGCTCGAACCGCGCCTGTCAGGCTGCTGATGCAGCCGGTTTGCAGCTGGACGAGCCGTTCGGAGACGGTGGCGATGGAGAACACGATCCGTCGAATAATGGAGATGGAAAGCCACAGGCCAAGAAGGGCTGCGAGAACGGGAACCACCGTTCCAAGGGCCTCGGCTTCTTTGCCTGCCTTGCGTGAATCGCCGAGCTTGGCATCCATAAAACCAGTGTTGAGCTCTTCTAACTGTGTCAGGCTGCCAAAGATATGTTCCTCAGCAGGTCCAATCTTCGAATCGTAGTAAGTGGCCGCTTCGGTCATTTTATTGGCTTTGACCAGCGAGATCAATTTTTCGCTATCCTGAATGTAAGCTGCCTGTGCGTTCTGAATGTCGGTGATTGCGTTTTTCTCAGTGGGAGTGATGTCGAGTGCGAGATAGCTGGTCGTCCATTTCTCAAACTCAGCATTCTGCTTGCGCCATTCATCCACATGGTCCATCTCACGGTGCGCGATGTAAAGAGCGAGGGCCTCTCCCTGATATTTCTTCGCCACCTGCATTTCGTAACAGGCCTTCACGGATACGGCATCCTGTGTCAGAGCATCGTTCAGCAAATAGGTGAGTTTGGAGGTGGAAATCCATAGAATTGCGGATACGGCGAGGATTCCCAGCATGAAGATGCTGACAAGAAAGATCAGTTTGCCCTTAACGGTTGTGTTCATTTGCGTCCCTACGATTATCTAAAGATTGCTCACCTCTAAGTATCGGCGGCTCTTTTCAATAATCGCAGGGTAATTTTACAATCGTGGGTCCACTGGTTCGCTTTCCAGCGCCAGCACACCGAAGACGCACTCGTGGACGCGGCGCAGGGGCTCACGGCGGACAAAGCGTTCGAGCGCTTCGACGCCGAGGGCGAACTCGCGCAGGGCGAGGGACCTCTTGCCGTTGAGGCGTCGGCTGTGCAGGCGTTCGATGTTGGCGGGAGCGGTGTACTCGGGGCCGTAAATGAGGCGCAGGTACTCATGTCCTCGGCACTTCACGGCGGGCTGGACAAGACCGCGTCCCGATCGGGCGATGAAGTCCCAGGGTTTGACCACCATGCCTTCTCCGCCATTTCCAGTGAGCTCCGTCCACCAGGCCACGCCGTCCGCGACGCTCGCTTCATCGGTGAGATCCACCACGCGATAGGGCGTTGCGAGCAGCAGGCGCTCGTCGGCTCGGCACAGACGTGCGAGGGTGTCCATATGCCAGACGTGCTCCTTGCCGGTGTGGACAGCGCCTTCGGTGGCGAGCAGATGGAACGGGGCGAGCTTGAAGTCGTCGAGTGAGGCCACAGGCCAGCAGTAGCGGCGATATGCTTCGACATATTTCGTCGTCATCGATTGGCGCTCTTGAAATTGTGATAGCAAGGCTTCGGCTTCAGGCAGCCGCGCGGCGGCTCCCGCAAGCGCGGCGACGGCATCGGCGAGGCCCGTTTGCGCGGCCGCGCCCACGGCGGCGTACTGACGGCGCACCAGCTCCCGCGCCTTCGCGGACCAGGGCATCAGCTCGCAGTCCAGCGCCATCCAGTCCGTGGAAAGCTCCTCCCAAAGACCCGAGGCGCCGGCCGCGTTCCGGACACGCTCCAGAAATTGGCGTTCCAAAGCGGCGTCGTCAAAGAAGCGGCGGCCGGTGCGCGTGACGCAGGCGCCCAGCGTGGACTCCGAGACGCCGAAGCGCTTACAGGCGGTCTCCTCGTCGCGGCAGATAATGACCACGGCGCGCGAGCCCATATGCTTTTCCTCGCACACAACGCGCTCTACTCCCTGGTTGCGATAGTAGGCGAACGCCTGGGCAGGATGCTCCAGCAGGTCGGGCGCGTCGGAGGTCTCGCACGGCGACATCGTTGGGGGCAGATAGATCAGCCAGCGTGGATCGGCGGCGAAGCGGCTCATCACTTCCAGGGCGGCGATAGAGTTCTCCTCGCGAATGGTGATATTTCCCGCCAGCGTCGATTCGATCAGCCGTTTGCCGATGACATCCTCGATCTCCAGCATTCCGTCGTCCTGGTGCTGCGCGCTGAGCGCGATCTGGCTGGGATCGGGCAGGAACGGGCGGACCGGTTCGGCGTACACCTGGGCCGCCGGGACGGACACGATCTCCCGCTCCGGGTAGCGTAGGGCCGTGAGCTTTCCGCCGAAGACGCACCCCGTGTCGATATTGATCGTGTTGTTCAGCCACTGAGGCTCAGGGACGGGCGTATGGCCATAGACGACCATTGCCGAGCCTCGATAATCCGAAGCCCAGTTGTAACGCACCGGCAGGCCGAACTCATCCGTTTCGCCGGTCGTCTCGCCGTACATGGCGAAGGAGCGGACTTCTCCGGAACTGCGTCCCTGCATTGATTCTTTGAGACCGGCGTGGGAGATGACGAGCTTGCCGTCGTCCAGCACATAGTGGCTGACAAGGCCGTCGATGAATTCCCGAACCCGCTGGGTGAACTCCGGCGTCTCCGGCTCCATCTGCTCCAGCGTCTTTTCCAGGCCATGCGTGATCTGGACGTTCTTCCCGGATAGCTTGCGCAGCAGTTTGGCGTCGTGGTTGCCCGGCGCGCAGATGGCGTGGCCGTCCGCCGCCATGTCCATGATCAGCCGCAGCACGTCGGGCGTGCGCGGGCCGCGGTCGACATAGTCGCCGACAAAGAGCGCTTTGCGTCCCGCCGGAGGCGTCACGGCGTAGCGGCCGCCACTCAGCTCAATGGTGTATCCGAGAGTGATGAGCAGCGTGTGCAACTCATCGAAGCAGCCATGGACATCGCCGATGATATCGAACGGGCCGTGCTCGTGCTTTTTGTTGTTCCACAGCGGCTCCCGCTCGATCGTGAGCGCCTCGATTTGCTCCAGGCTGTTGAGTATGAAGACATAGCGGAAGCCTTCGCGCTCCAGGCCACGCAGCGAGCGGCGCAGGCTTTGTGTGTGGTTGCGCACGACATGCGGTCCGAAGTTCCGGTCTGGCCGCGCCGCATTGCGCTCATGGCAAACCGATTCAGGAAGGTTCAGCACGATGGCGACACAGAGACAATGACGACGTTTCGCCAGCGTCACCAGAGGCTTGCGCGATTCCGGCTGGACGTTTGTCGCATCGATTACCGTCAGGCGGCCCAGCGCCAGGCGCTTGTCGGCGAGATAATGCAGGACTTCAAAGGCGTCCTTGGTCGCTGACTGATCGTTCTCATCGTCGGCGACGAGGCCTCGGCAAAAGTCCGAAGAGAGCACCTCAGTCGGCTTGAAATGCTTACGAGCGAAGGTCGACTTTCCCGAGCCGGATGCGCCGACGAGCACGACCAGGGCGAGGTCTGGGATTTTGATATTCAATTCGTAGCGGCCTCCGTGCCCAATGTAAATACCGCCATTTGCGAAGGAGCGCCGACGGCGTCGTCCCACGGTCCGATTGGCGCGAACGTCACTGTGTACCCACGCCGCGCCGCAACGGCGCCGGCCCAGGATTGGAACTCTTCGCGTGTCCATTCAAAGCGATGGTCGGAGTGGCGCATTTTGCCTTCGGACAGTGTGTCGTAGACGACGTTGTATTCCGCGTTCGGCGTGGTGAGCGCCACGACGCCGGGACGAGCAAACTCGAACACGACGCGTTCGAACGCTTCCAGTCGTGAAGGATCAAGATGTTCGATCACCTCGACGATCGCCGCGCCGTCATATCCCTCCAGACGTTTGTCGCGGTAGATCAGCGATCCCTGAAACAGTGTCAGCCGCGCCCGCTGTCGTTCGGACATTCCGTCCAGATGCAGCCGATCCGCCGCGATTTGCAGTGACCGATGGGCCACGTCCATACCGCATATCTCCGTGAACGCCGATTCTTTGAGCAGCAATCGCAGAAGCTTGCCTTCACCGCATCCTAGGTCCAGCACTCGCCGTACGCCGTGCGCTTTCAGCGTGTCGCGAACGGCCTCCAAACGCTGATTGTGCAGACTGACGCGCGGCTCCGCCACTGACTCTTCAGTTATTGTTGGTGTCTCGGCGGCGTCAGGAGCCGCTGTGAGTGCCCCCTCGGCAGCGATCTCCGTTTCGCTGCCCGGCTCGTCGAGAACTTCCGGTTCTTCATCGCCGACAAGACGCGCCAGGGCTTCGTCGGCAAGTGTATGGCGATATTTCAGATAGCGTCGAACGATCAGCTCTCGCTCGGGGTGGGCGCCCAGCCAGCCTTCACCCTGACGCAGCAGTTTGTCCACTTCATCGTCGCCCACCCAGTAATGCTTTTCGTTATCGAGCACTGGGATCAGCACGTAGAGATGCGAAAGCAGATCGCTCAGCCGTAGGTTCCCTGTCAGCGTCACCGTAAAATAGGCGCTCTCGCCCCATTCGGGAAACGCCGGGTCCAGCGGATGCGGCTCGGCGGCGACTTCGTATCCCAGCGGCGCGAATAATCGCTCTGGTAGATCTGCGCCTCCGCCTCGGCAGGGCAGGGCGGAAATACGAACGGTAAGCGGCAGCGACTGCGCGGGCAGTTCCGGCCGATCCTTACAGCGGCCGCCCAGCGCGCTGCCGAAGACCTGCGAGATCGCGACGCTCAGAAACGAGGACGCCGCATAAGGCCGGTCGTTGACATACGGCTCCAGCGGCTGGCTGCCTCGCGCTCCGGAACTCGAACGGGAGAGGCCCACCGGATCGACATCCAGCAGCAGCGCCGCCGTACAGCGCTCTTCGGTCGCCTCCGGGTAGAACACATGCGCCTTGCCAAAGTTCAAGGTGAACGTCTGCACGCGCGCGGGGTTCTTGTGAAGCAAGTAACCGAGGTCGGTTGCGGGGAAATGAGTGGTGGTGATGGTAAGGAGCATAGTGCTTTCGGGAATCGATCTTACGTCTAGATACGTTACTTTTTCGAAATCGGCTTCGGTCCATACCCCGTCAGATCAGATGCCCCGACCCCCTATGAGGACCCACACAGGGGTGTAAACCATAAGCATGCTGGCGTGTAAAAAATCTGATCTTCGTCACGTCTTCGACAATATGGTTTGCTCCCCCAGTGGGGCTGAGGGGCATCTTCGCTGATGGTGCGTGGTCCGAAGCCTATGACATTTACAAGCTCAGCTTACGCACCCGGCTAAAGGCGTTTGTATCCTCGCCGTTTGTCCCATCGGCGATATAGAGCGTCTTGCCGTCGGGCGTAATGGCGATGCCTTCCTGGCCAAAGAACCGGGCGCCGAGGCCCGTCGCGTCCACGAAGCCGGCCGGCAGGCCGCCGGCGATGGTTGAGAGGCCGCCGCTGGTGTTGATCAAGCGGATGGTTTGGTTGTCGTGATCGTCGATATAGACGTTTCCGTTCAGGTCGACATCGACATCTTCCGGATGGTTGAGCGTCGCCGACAGACGGGCGCCGTCCGCCGAGCCGACGACGCCGGTTCCGGCGTAGGTCGTCACGACCCCGGTGAGCGAGATTTCGCGCAGACGGTTATTGTTCTGGTCGGCGACGAGGATGTCTCCGTTGGGGAGAACTGCGGCGCCATAAGGGCGGTCAAACTTCGCGGCGGCGCCGGTCCCATCAGCAAACCCGGTGACGCCTGCGGTTCCGGCGAGCGTGGTGATTGCCGCTGTCGTCGGATTCAGCACGCGAATCGTATTGGTCGCGAGGTCGGACAGCACAAGGCGTCCGTCCGCTAGGGCGGTGAGACCACGAGGGCGGCCAAGGTTGCGGGCGACGACGGTCGCCGCTCCGGTCGCGAGATTGATGCGCCAGATCGTGCCGGTCGTGCTATCCCTGGCGCCGGTATCGTTGGCGTCGGTTTGGACATAAAGAGACCCATCCTGCGCAAACGTAATCCCAAATGGATTGGAGAAGCCGGTCTGCGAGGTCAGTGTCGAGACCACGCCGCCCGTGGTGATCTTGCGGATGGCGTTGTTGTCGAAGTCGGCGACGTAAATATTTCCGGTGGAATCAAGCGCGACGTTTACTGGATTATGGAACGTTGCGCCAGCCGCCGGCCCATCCGTTTTGCCAAAGGTGGAACTGCCCGCGACCGTCTCGACTTTCAGAGATCCGAGGCCCGGAGAGTCGTCGCCGCTGCCGCTGCAGCCTCCCATGGCGAGAACAGTGGAAAGAAGAGCGACGCTTAGGGCGCCCCGATTAAAGAGATTCATGCGATGCCTCCATCATGGAAGTGTGATGCAGTGACGCCGAAGTGCAACGCCGCAGGAGTTGAGATCCAGCCTGTTAATCGTTATTTTAACAGAAAACGGGGGATTAGTATATGACTGGGCGATGTTCCATCATGCGTCTTAGGTACACTGGAAGCATGGATGACGTGCAAATCATACTCTGTGATATCTACCTTCCCGTGGTGCAGGCCTGGGAATCTTACTTTACCGACATTCCGGGCGTGGAAGTCGTCTGTGATACGATCTTCGGGGTGGAGGCCGATGCGCTGGTGTCGCCCGCCAACTCCTTCGGCCGCATGGACGGCGGTCTGGACGCGGACATTATCGAGTTTCTGGGAGAGGATGTGGAGATTGCGGTGCAGCAGTCGATCGCTCAGCGCCACGGCGGCGAACTGGTGGTCGGTCTCGCGGAGGTCGTGCCGACTGGGATGGTGCAATTTCCCTACTTAGTGTGCGCGCCGACCATGCGCGTTCCGCAGAACGTCTCCAAAACCGTCAACGCCTACCTTGCCTTCCGAGGCGCGCTGCGCGCCGTCCGGGAATACAACGCCTGGAACGACACCCCCATCCGCCGCCTCGTCGTCCCCGGCCTCTGCACCGCCAACGGCTTCATGCCGCCCCTGCGCGCCGCCCGCCAGATGCGCGCCGCCTACGACCACGTCTCCTTCGGCAAAGCCCCAAACCTGGACATCTCTCTGGACGCCGGCGCCGATTCCGACGACCGGATCAATGTCCGCGCCTCCGAAGCCCGCCCGCCGACGGTTTAAGTTCGGTCCCTCCGCCCCCACTGGATTAGGATTGCCCCTCCGCCCCATTCTGGGGGACTCGGAGTTCGCCCTTCCGCCCCAATTCGTGTGGGTGTTCGGCCCTTCCGCCCCAATTCTGGGGGACCGGAA
>JAOQAA010000144.1 GCA_025963815.1 Capsulimonas sp. | reverse complement strand
CTGAAAATCGCCGTCACCGTGGACGCCCGTTCCGAAGCTTTTCGCCCTGCCGCCGTAGCGCCGCTCGAAAAACCGACGTAAGGAGTCGCCCGTCTCAAAGACGGAAAATCATGAAAATGCATCCCCTCCCCCGTAAACACGGACTGCCCGGACTGACTCTCGCCGCACTGCTCTGCATCGCCGCATCGCCCTCGCGGGCCGCGACCGCCGCGCCCTCGCCGATCGACAGCGTCAGCACACTCGTTGGGACCGCCGGACATGGGCATACCTATCCCGGCGCCACCATCCCCTTCGGCATGGTGCAGCTCAGCCCGGACACGCCGCTCCAGGGATGGGACGGCAGCTCTGGATACCACTATTCAGACTCATCGATTTTAGGCTTCAGCCACACGCATCTTTCCGGAACCGGTGTCGGCGGCCTCGGCGATATCCTCTTGATGCCAACCGTGGGCCCCGTGCGCCTCGACGCTGGGACGCCTGGCAGCGGTTATTCGTCGAGCTTCTCCCACTCTCAGGAGATCGCGAAGCCCGGCTATTACAAAGTTTTCCTGAAAGAACCGCAGGTTACGGCGGAACTGACCGCGACGGACCATTGCGGTCTGCACCAGTACACCTTCCCGGAATCGACCAATGCCCATATCGTCATCGATCTGGCGCATGGGGTCGGCAGCAGCCCGATCACGACATCGGTCAACGTGGAGAATAACACGACCATCAGCGGCTCGCGCATCTCCAGCGGCTGGGGCGGGCGCCGCGCCGTGTACTTCGTGATGCAGTTCTCGAGCCCATTCAACTCGTACGGCATTGAAAAGGGCGGTCAGCGTCTGCCCGCCGGAACCAGCACGGCGGAAGATAAGGAAGTGAAGGCGTTTGTCGATTATGGAACTGCAAACCACGATCAGATTCTGGTCAAGGTCGGCATCTCCGCGACCGGCGTTGAAGGCGCACGTAAAAACCTCGCCGCCGAAATCCCCGGCTTCGACTTTGACGTCACCCGCGCCGCCGCGCAGAAGCAGTGGAGCGAGGCGCTCGGCGCCGTGCAGATCGAGACGCCCGATCCGCATATCCGCAGCACCTTCTACACGAACCTTTACGAATCGTATCTGGCCCCCGTCCATTATAACGACGCCGACCTCTCTTATCGCGGCCTGGATCACCAGATCCACACGGACGCGAAGTTCCAGAACTTCACCACGATGTCGCTCTGGGATACGTTCCGGGCGCAGAACCCCTTGCTGACCATTTTGCAGCCGGACCGCGTGCCGGACATCGTGCAAAGCCTGCTCGCGGAGTACCAGCAGTGGGGCCGCAAGTCGATCCCGATCTGGCCGCTCTGGGAAAACGAGACTGGCACGATGATCGGCTACCACTCGGCGCCCGTGATCGTGGACGCTTACCTCAAGGGTCTGCGCGGCTACGACGCCGAAGCGGTCTACCAGGCGCTGCGCGACACCGCGATGCGCGACCGCAACGGCCTGGACGAGTACAAACAGTACGGCTATGTGCTTTCGGCGGGCGGCGGCCAGAAGCAGTCGGTTTCCCGGACTCTAGAATACGCCTACGACGACTGGTGCATCGCGCAAATGGCCGGCGCGCTCGGCCACAAAGAAGACGAGCAGCTGTTCCTGAAGCGCGCGGCGAACTACCGCAACGTCTTCGAGAGCGGCACGGGCTTTATGCGCGGACGCAAGGCCGACGGTTCGTGGCGGCGCCCATTCAACCCCAAGCAGCTTGTGTGGGCCGACTACACCGAAGCCAACGCCTGGCAATATTCGTGGACGACGATGCAGGATATTCCCGGCCACATCAGCATCATGGGCGGCGACGCGCCGTTCGTGCAGAAGCTGGACAACCTGTTCAGCGAAAAGTCCGATGTGCTGGCTGATATCCCGGACATCACCGGCCTGATCGGTCAGTACGCGCACGGCAACGAGCCGGTCCACCATGTCGCCTACATGTATAACTACGCAGGCGAGCCCTGGAAGACCCAGGCGCGCGTCCGTGACATCATGACCACGCTCTACAACGACACGCCTGAAGGGCAGTGCGGCAACAACGACTGCGGCCAGATGTCGGCCTGGTACGTCTTCAGCGCCGTAGGCTTCTATCCGGCCAATCCGGTCGGCGGCGTTTACGTCATCGGCAGCCCCATGGTCAGCAAGGCAACCCTGCAGCTCGACAACGCCCATTATAAGGGGCATAAGTTCACGGTGATCGCCGACAAGAACTCACCGACCAATGTCTACATCCAATCGGCGACGCTGAACGGCAAGCCCCTGGCGAAGACGTACATCACGCAGGATGAACTCGCCGCCGGCGGAACGCTGCGCCTGACCATGGGTCCGAATCCCAACACAAAATGGGGAACTGCGGCGGCGGCTCGTCCCCCATCGGGCATGCCGGCGAGCTTCGCCTACGCTGCCCTGCCCGCGCCCGCAACCACAACCTTCGCGGCGCTGAGCTTGCCGATCCGGGTCGCCGCCGGCAGTGATGACGCCATCGGTAATTTCGTCTCCGATCCGAATATGACCGACGGTTCAACAAACGCCGACAACAACGCGCAAATCGACACCAGCGCCCCGAACGCCGGCCCGGCGGGCATCTACCAGGCCGAGCGATACGCCAAAGACTTCACCTATACTTATGTCGTTCCTAAGGACCGTAAGTACACCGTTCGCCTGCACTTCTCTGAGATCTTCGACAGCGGCGCCGGCGAGCGGGTGGAAGACATCCACATCAACGATCAGGCCGTGCTGACAAACCTGGACGTCTTCAAGGAAGTCGGCGGCAACAAAGCGCTGGTCAAGGAGTTCGCGGGGATCGCTCCGGACGCCGACGGCAAGATTCGAGTTCGGATCTCAGCCTCGGCCGGCAGCCCGGATCAGAACGCCAAGATCAATGGGATCGAGATACTGGAAGAGAAGTAGGGATGGCCCTCTGAGGCCCTCATCCCCCAGCCCCTTCTCCCAAGTCTGGGAGAAGGGGAGCAAGAGTTTTTTGTTTTTAGGATCAGAAATCTTAATTTAAAATCTTAACTCTTACTCCGACTCCCCCTCTCCCAGAATTGGGAGAGGGGGCCGGGGGTGAGGGCTGACTCATTCACGGAAACGCCATGAAACCTCCACGCACCAAATCGTCCATCCTTCCCGCCGCAGCCGCCGCGCTCTTATTCGGCGGCGCAGCCATCGCCCCGGCGCACCCCGCCGCTCCGAAACGCGCCGCCGCGCAGGCGTCCTGGTGGTCGCCTGCCGTAACCCAGGCGCTCGCGCATGCGGGGAAAAATAAGACGGAATTGGTGGCGGCGCTGAACCAGACGCCGGCCGCGCAGCGGGAGGGCATGCAGTTTCTGATCACGAACATGCCGCAGACGGATCTGCAAACCCTGTCGGCGAAGTTTCTGCTGGAGAATGTCGCGCTGGCGTACCATGCTTGGAATGTGTCGCCCTGGAAGGCTCAGATTCCCAAGCAAGTCTTTTTGAACGATGTCCTTCCCTACGCCAGTCTGAACGAGGCGCGTGACGGCTCCCGAAAACGTCTCGTCGGCCTGTCCGCGCCGCTGGTCGTGGGCGCGAAAACGCCGGGCGACGCGGCGCAGATGATCAACCAAAAGCTGTTCCCATTAGTGAAGGTGAAGTACTCGACGGAGCGCAACCGACCCGATCAGGCGCCGACGGAAACGATGGCGAGCGGCAAGGCAACGTGCTCGGGATTGTCGATTCTGCTCGTGGACGCCTGCCGCGCGGTCGGTGTGCCGGCGCGTGTGGTGGGAACGCCGCTGTGGGCGAACAATCGCGGCAACCACACCTGGGTAGAAGTTTGGGATGGGGCTAAGTGGCGCTTCACCGGCGCGGCGGAGCCCGATGAAAAGGGATTGGACCACGGCTGGTTTGTCGGCGACGCCGCGCAGGCGACGGCGACTTCGCCGGAACACGCGATCTATGCGAGCAGCTTCCAGAAGACAGGCTTGCCCTTCCCGTTGGTATGGGGACGGGAGATCAAGTGGGTGCAGGCTGTGAACGTTACGTCACGCTACGCGGCGGCGATTCCCGTTGCCCCGGTCGCGGCGGGCAAGACGCGCGTGATCGTCTCGGTGCTGGACCCCAAGGGCAGACGCGCCGTCGCCGATGTCACGATGCGCGACATCACGAACGGCGCCGCCGTCTGGACCGGCAAAAGCCTGGGCGAGACTGCGGACCGCAACAACTATCTGACGTTTGATGTCCCGCGTAAGCACTCCTATGAGATCGCTGTCGCTTACGCAGGAAAGACGACCTATCACCCATTTGTGACCGGCGACGAGCCCGAAGAGAAATCCGAGATCCGTCTGGAGGCGACGCTCGCCGTCAAACCGCTGAGCGCCGCCGTAACGGCTCAGCTCAAGACGGCGCTCGCCGATTACTTCACCGCTCCGGCGGACAAGCAGGCCGCCTGGAAGTTTCCCAAGGCATTAGACTCAGCACTGAAAGACAATGAACCGACCGTGCGCGCATTGACATGGAGCGCTTACAAAGCCGCGCCGATCCATGCGACCATGAAGCACGACTACGACGCAAACCAGGCGACGTTCGGCGAATACCTCAGCCCCTATACAGTCCGGGCCGTTGGAACAAAACCCGCGAACGGCTGGGGCCTCTATATCGCCATGCACGGCGGCGGCAGCGGCCCCAAGGAGATGAACGACAGCCAGTGGGAGATCATGAAGACCCACTACAAGGATCATCCCGAAGCGGCCGGCGGTTACCTCCTGCTCGCCCTGCGCGCGCCCAACGACACCTGGAACGGCTTCTACGACAACTACGTCTACCCGCTGATCGCGAACCTTCGCCAGCAGTTTTTGCTCTTCGGCGATGTGGACCCGAACAAGGTCTACGCCATGGGCTACTCGCACGGAGGCTACGGCGCTTACGCCATCGGCCCCAAGGAGCCGGACCTATTCGCCGCGATCCACGCCTCCGCCGGCGCCGTCACTGACGGCGAAGCCGTCCCGCAAACCCTGCGCAACACCGTCTTCACCGTCATGGCCGCCGGACTGGACAACGCCTACAACCGCCTCGACCGAACGCATAAGTTCATTGACGATGTCAACGCCGCGCGCGGCAATGAACATGACGCGTTCCCGGTGGGCGTTCAGATCATGGAAGGCGTCGAGCATAGCGGCCTCCCCGATCGCGACAAGATCGCCGACATGGCCTACGCCGTTCGAAACACCACCCCGCGCAAGCTGACCTGGCTGATGACCGACGATGTCATCCACGACTTCTTCTGGCTGCGCACGAGCGATCCTGGGAAAACGAAAGAAATTGACGCGACTTGCAAGGACAATCAAGTTATCGTCACGACGACGCCAATATTTACTCTAACGGCCGCGAATACGAAGGTCATGACCCCAGAGACTCTCGCGGCGGAAACCGTGAAATCGGCCACCGTGCTTCTGGACAGTCGCTTGGTTTCGTTCGACAAACCAATAACGTTTGTGGTGAATGGGAAGAAGTCGGTGAAGAAGATTGCGCCAAGCTTGAAGACACTGTGCGCGACGATGGCAAGAAGAGGCGATCAGGATTTGGCGTTTGCGGCGGAGGTTGTGGTGAAGTAATCCCTATTCCCCCGCGCTAAGGCGCGGGGGAATAGGGCCGCCCCTACTCCGTCGCCGGCGCGAAGCCGCGCCGCATCACCGATTCCGTGATTGTTCTTGGAACCACGAATTGCAGCAAGTAATCCGGGCCGCCTGCCTTCGAACCGACGCCGGACATCGCGGCGCCGCCGAAGGGCTGGCGGTCGACGAGAGCGCCGGTGATCTTGCGGTTGATGTAGAGGTTGCCGACGCGGAACTCGCGGCGGATGCGCTCGATGTTCGCTGGGGAACGGGAGTAGAAGCCGCCGGAGAGGGCGTAGGGCGAGTCGCCGGCAAGTTTCAGGGCCTCATCCAGGGTTGGGGTGCGCATCACGGCGAGAACGGGACCGAAGATCTCTTCGCGGCAGAGGCGGCCATCGGGTGAGCAGTCATAGAAGACGGCGGCGGGGACGTAGTTGCCCTTGCCTTCCAGATGGGTGGGAACATCAGCCTGGGCCAGGAGGCGGGCTTCGCTGTTCCCAATGGCGATGTACTTTTGGACACGCACTTGGGAGGATTC
The DNA here is from genome assembly GCA_025963815.1 of Capsulimonas sp. GTDB lineage: Bacteria > Armatimonadota > Armatimonadia > Armatimonadales > Capsulimonadaceae > Capsulimonas. The sequence continues at coordinate 6,224 of JAOQAA010000144.1, read as the reverse complement.
GTCCACGACTGGTCCCATCGTCGTCGCCGGGTCTTCAGCGGGACCGACCCGAATACTCTTGACGGCGTCCGCAAGACGGGACTGAAATGCTTCCCAGGCGGAACCGACCACGATGACACGCGAGCAGGCGGAGCACTTCTGGCCGGAAAAGCCTGTTGTGGAGGCGAGGACACCGAGGACGGCTTCGTCCAGGTCCGCGTCTTCATCCACGATGATCGCGTTCTTGCCGCCAAGCTCGGCGATCACGCGCTTGATCTCACGCTGTCCGGGCGGCGTCTCGGCGGCCGCCTTGATGATGGACAGGCCGACGTCTTTTGAACCGGTAAAGGCGATCAGGGCAATGCGAGGATCACTGACCAGGACCGGGCCGATCGTCTCGCCGATCCCGGGCAGGAAGCTCGCGACGCCCGCCGGGGCGCCGGCGGCTTCCAGAGCCTCCATCAGGAAGTAGCCGACGCGGGCCGACTGCTCTGCGGGCTTGAGGATCACGGGGTTGCCGGTGACGATCGCGGCGACAGCCATGCCCGTCAGGATCGCCAGCGGGAAGTTCCACGGGGCGATGATCACGGCGGGGCCGCGCCCGTCATAGATGTAGTGGTTCCACTCGCCGGGGATATCGCGGCGGCGCGGTTCCGTCATGCGCTCCATCTCATCAGCGTAGTACACACAGAAGTCAATGGCTTCGGCAATATCGGCATCGGCTTCGCGCCAGGGCTTGCCGACTTCGTAGACCTGCCAGGCGCCGATTTCAAAGCGGCGGCGCTCCAGCTCCGCCGCCGTGCGGCGCAGCAGGGCGGCGCGCTCGGAAGGCGGCGTGTCGCGCCAGGCGGGGAACGCCGACGCGGCGGAAGCCAGGGCGCGCTCGGTCTGGTCCAGGGTCGCGCAGGTCATCCGAGAGGCGACGCGGCTTGTGTCGGACGGATCCAGGCGGTCGGCGATCTCCGGCGACTGCTCGCGCTTGCCTTGAATGACGACCGGAACGGTGAAGCCCAGATCGCGCTTGACCGATTCCAAGGCCTCGAACATCTTTTCCTGGTTGCTGGGAACGGCGAAGTCCGTCTCGGGATCATTGACGAACGCGGGAGCCGTCCCGGACAGTTTCAGCACCGGGGGCGCGGTCTTTAGGAACGATTCCGGCGGGGCCAGCAGCGCGGCGACATCCACATTGTCGGACAGCTTCTTCACGAACGAGTCGTTGGAAGTATTCTCCAGCAGGCGGCGGACAAGATACGCCATGCCCGGCAGGAGTTCGCCGAAGGGAACATAGACTCGAACACGCTGCCCCTGAGCGACGAGAGAGCGGCCCAGCGGCTCGCCCATGCCGTACAGAACCTGGAACTCAATCGCGCCCTTGGGCGCCTTCACGGCTTCGGCCAGCGCGAGCGCATGGGACGCCGACCGGACATTGTGCGAGGCGATTGCGGGACGCAGATGGCGCCAGTTTTCAATCAAGAATGCCGCGCAGCGCTCGTAGTTGGCGTCGGTCTCCGGCTTGTTCCTGTAAACAGGGACGCTGTGGCCGCGCTGGGCGGCCACGATCGTTTCGTAGTCCCAGTAAGCGCCCTTCACCAGACGCACCCAGACGGGCGCGCCGCGCTGGATTGCCCAGTCGCGCAAGGCCACCAGATCGTCCTCGGAACGCACCAGATACGCCTGGATCACGATCCCCACATCCGACCAGTCACGATACTCGTCCTCACAGAGAACTTCCTGGAAGATGCGCTGCGTGATGCCCCGAAAGTCGTTCTGCTCCATATCGACATTGACGAAGGCGCCGGTCTTGCGGGCGAGCGTCAGGATCGGGCGCAGACGCTCCTTCACCGCCTCGGCGGTCGCGGCGGCAGCCATCGGGTCGAAGCGGGCGTAGAGCGCGGAGAGCTTAACTGAGATGTTGACGCGCGGGACGCCGCCGAACGGCGCGGCTTCCAAAATGGGGCGAGCGGGCCAGCGGGCCGTGAGCTTCGCCAGGTCGCTGAGCAGCGTGAGATATTTCTGCTGATACGCCACCGATTCGGCTTCGCTGGTGACGGCCTCGCCGAGCAGGTCCATGGTGAAGGCAAGGTTCTGGCGGCGCAGCCGCTCGACCACGCCGATCGCTTCGTGGGCGTCGGCGCCGGCGATAAAGCGGCGAGCCATCATGCGCGTGCCCATCTGCACGGCGGACGACATCACGCGGCGCGTGAACGGGGAACGCCCCCCAAATCTCAGGGCCGAGGACGCGCCGGCGGGAAGGGTGACGGTGGGCTTGAGAAGATACTCACTGAGATGGGTTGCGATAGCTTCCGGGGTTTTCAGCGCTGGGAGGACATCCACGAATCGGAACATCTCCGTTTTGGTGACGTCGCCCCCGCCCATGGCGATCCCCATCATGGCGCCGTAGAGCTTATCCTGAAGGCCGCCGCCGCGCTCCTGGCGCTGGAGGTCGATCAATAGTTTTTTCCCGAGCTCCAGAGTCCGGCGCTCCAGAGAGGGATCGACGGAGCTGGGCAAAGAAGCTCGTGGCTTGACAGGGGCTTGGTCTAACAAAACGGTCTCCTCATGTTCCAATCGTTCCTTAAGTTTACAGCAGCGCCAGTGGGCGCAGCGGCCCCCGGGGCGAAATGGGAGCGTTGGCGGCGTTTTGCGGCGCCTCGCCAAGTTCATAACGGCGGATATTTTCGGCCAGCGCGGTTGCGAGCGCCGCGCATGCGGTGTCCGTGATGCCAGCGACATGCGGTGTGGCGATCACGTTGCACTGAAGCAGCGGATGGTTCGGATCCACGGGTTCTTCCCAGAATACGTCGAGACCGGCCCCGGCCAGATGACCGCTGTTCAGGGCTTCCGCGAGCGCTTCGTCGTCCACCAGCCCGCCGCGCCCGACATTGATTAAGAAGGCCCCCGGCTTGAAATGCGACAGTGTTTCCCGGTTGATCAAGCAGCGCAGCTCCGGACGATACGGCGTACAGAGGATCACATAATCTGATTGTTCCAGAATTGCCGGCAAATCTTCCATGCCGTGCACGCTTTCCACGCCGGCGTCCTCGGGCGCGCCCAGCTCAGGCTGGCGGCGAATGGCGATCACACGCATCTGAAACGACTTCAAACGGCGCGCGGTCTCCACGCCGATCGCGCCCAGGCCGATGATACAAACCGTCTTTTTCAGCAGCGAGCGGCCCGACGGTTCGGAAACGAGGCGCGCGTTCAAGGCGCCCTTCATCTCCGGCAGTCTTCGGGATAGGGCAAGCATGAACATCACGGCGTGCTCGGCGACGCTATCCGCGTTGCCGAACTCGCCGGCGGGAACGTTCGCAACCCAGACCCCGTTTTCCGTGGCGGCCGGAATGTCAACGCCGTCCAGCCCGCGTCCAAACTGATGGATCATCCCGAATTGGCCCGCTTCCATCACCTCTCGATCGATAATCGAGACGCCTGGGACAAGCACATCCACATTCACCAGCGATTCTTTAATCTCGCTTGCGTGGCAGCTGAGCACAGTGTGTCCCGGAAGCGCATCGCTCAGCGCGCGGCGTCCGGTACTGAAACCGTCGGAGCAAAATAGGATATTCATCGTATTCTTTCTGACGCCCGGCGCCCCATTATTCGCCGCATGTGGATGAGTCCTGCTCCAGCCGGGGCTGGTAGAACACGACGCCTTTTTCGCGCAGCAGATTGTACAGTCTGCGAATGTGCTCCCGGTCCTGTGTCTCCACAACACACAGCACCTGCACCGCCGACACATCGCCGCCCGCGAAGGCGCGTTCGTGCGTGATCTCCTTGACGCTGGCGCCCGAGGACGCCACCAGAGCCGTAAATTCGGACAGCCCGCCCGGCTTATCGCTGATCGAAGCCGTAAACCGGCATAAGCGTCCGTCGGCGACAAGTCCCTTTTCGATCACACGGCAGAGAACACTGGGATCGATATTGCCGCCGCACAGCGTCAGCACCACTTTTTTCCCAAGGATCGACGGGATTTTCTGAGCGAGACACGCCGCAAGCGGCGCCGATCCCGCGCCCTCCACGACGGCCTTTTCCAGCTCCGCGAGGCGCAGGATCGCGAGCGCCAATTCATCCTCGGTCACACTCACGACTTCATCCACGAGATGGCGAGCGATCTCAAACGGCAGAGCGCCTAGCTCCGGGACAGCCAGGCCGTCGGCCACCGTCGCCTTGGAGGGAACCGCAACGGTATGGCCCGCCGCCATCGCGGCGGCGAACGACGGGGAGTTGACCGGCTCCACCCCGATGATCCGCACTTCCGGCCGAAGAGTCTTGACCGCCAACGCGATCCCGGCAATCAGACCAGCTCCGCCGATGGGAACGACGATCGCGTCAACGTCCGGGACTTGCTCCAAAATCTCCAGGCCCATCGTTCCCTGACCGGCGACGATCGCCGCGTCGTCAAACCCAGGAACGTAGGTTTTGCCCTCGGTCCGCGACATCTCCATCGCCTTGTCCCGCGCCTGGGTAAAGTCGTCGCCAAATAAAATTACGTTCGCGCCCAGCCGGCGGCACGTGCTGACTTTGACCAGCGGCGCGAACTTCGGCATCACGACATTGACCGTGATCCCGAGCAGCTGCCCATGGTAGGCGAGGCCGAGCGCATGGTTGCCCGCCGACGCGGCCACTACGCCCAGCGCGCGCTGCTCGGAGGTGAGCTGCATCAGGGCATTACGCGCGCCGCGCTCTTTGAAGCTGCCGGTCCGCTGCAAATAATCGAGCTTGCAGTAGATCTCTGCGCCGGTCACTTCCGAAAGCGGCACGGAGTGTGGGCATGGCGAGTAATAAACGGCGCCCGCGATCCGCGCGCGCGCTTCAATAATATCTTCAAAGACCACGGTCTTCGCGGGCGCCTCGTTCATCGTTTGCTATCTTTCACTTGCGAATTCTTACTCGGCGCAAGCGGCCGGCTGACAAGCTTTGTGACGGCCTTCGCCGCGGTCCGTCCGACGATTTCGTAGCCGGCGTCCGTCAAATGCGTATGATCCCGCGGATGGAAATAGCGACTGTCAAACTCGGCGCCCGGCGCTCCAAAGCGTGGATCGGCCTGAATATCGACCACACCGTCGGCGAACTGCCGCCAGTTCCTTCGGACCAGAGCGGCGTACCGAACAAACGCCGCATCCAGATCCGGCTTGAAGCCCTCATCCATTTTTCCCGACATCGGCAAGGTGACCACTAAAATCTTCCAGGGATGCGCGGCCTTCCGCGCCTTGCAGTACGCTTCCATCTTTGCGAATGTCGTTTCCGCACTCTGATGGTAGCCGTTCAGGTTATTCGTACCCGCCAGAATAATCAGCACGTTTTCCGAGAGCTTGGGATCGTATAGCGAATCAACCTCGCCCGACGCGGCCTTGTCGAGCTGGTCGATCGTCCAGCCCGGATGGCCCACGTTCGTCACCTTCCAGCCATCGCCAAGCTTCGCGGCGAGTGTGGCCTCGTACGTCGTCCCGGTGGCCGTATACTGCCCCTTGGAAGCATTCTGGCCTGACGAAATACTGGCGCCGTGACACACAACTTGGGACGTGGCCTGAGCCGACGCCCACCCACTTGCACAAACGAAACTTGCCGTCGAAAGCATTGCCTTTGCGACAATCGCATTTATTTTCATCATGGAAACAGTTTACCGCTGGGAGCGCCGCGTCGGCGACATTCCCGGCAGCAGCCGCACGCGGGACGGCGCCGCTTCCGCCGCGTTCGTCTCAGCGACCGATCGCCGGCGCAGCTTAGACGGCGCGCCGCGCTTGCTCTGGCGCAGTCGTGGGGTCTCGTCATACTGAGGCGCTCCACCAGATCGGTCCAGCCGAGGCAATTCGATGACAACAAAAGGGCGAGGTTGATTAGGGCCGGTCATGACGCATTCCTTTACCGATGGAAAAAACGGCGTCGGCGGCAATGACGACAATGATCTTCTTGCTGTAATGATTGTACTAAGAGGGCTTCAAGAAACGCTCAAAAAATTTTGACGCTGGACAGGAAGTTCTTTCAGAATTTTTACAGCCCAATTGAGAGATGATGCAGCCGTGGCGCCCGTGTTTCTCATGGTGCGGCTTTATTATGCGCGGAGAGGCTCAAATGTGGGTCAAGAAATATTGAATTTTATATAAAAATTAGAAGTCGTGTCCAAAGAAAAAATCGTCTCACCAATTTTAGCGAGGCGCCGATTTGATCATCAGTCGCAGTTAACGCGCCATCCTGAGCCGCACTTTCACTTCTTTTCCAATAGATTGGTAGCCTAACTGAGCAGC
>JAOQAA010000108.1 GCA_025963815.1 Capsulimonas sp. | reverse complement strand
GGGGCAGGGGGGCCGAATCCACAGCGCTATTCTTCCCCAGCGCCTCACGAACGACACCCAGCACCACGGGGATCGGCAGCCACACGGAGAGCAGTCGATACAGCAGCGTGACACCCAGCGCGTCCGCCGGGCGCATTCCTCCGAGGCGGTGAAACGTGACCGTCATCGCCCCTTCGAAGAAACCCAATCCCCCCGGCAGCAGAGAGACGATCGCCGCGAGATTGCCGCCGACATAGCCCGTCGTGGCCGCCGCCGGCGCGAGCGTAGAATGGAAGGCGCGGGCGGCGCAGAGCAGTGTGCCGACTTCGGCGACGTGCATCAGCAGCGCGGCGGCGCAGGAGGCGGCAAGCGGGCCGGGGCGCGCGGTCATGGCGGTCCAGCGGGTGTGGAACCCGGACACGGAGGCGACGGCGCTTTGCGCCATCGCCTGGGGATTGGGACGGCGCAGCAGTGTCATGGTCCGGAGTGTCCAGCATTCGGCGAGGCGCTCCAGACGCTCCTGGGAGCGGAGCGCCGCCAAAGCGAAGGCCGCGCCGATAGCGATGATTAAAATGGCGGGAAGCAGCACCCGAGGGTGAAGCTCGGCTGCATCGCCAGAATGGACGAGCGAGAGCAAGGCGGCGAGGGCAAGCGCGAAGAAGCTGGCGTAATCGGCCACATAGAATCCGGCGGCGGCGGTTTGCGCGGCCCCGGCTGAGACGGAGCGGCGGCGCAGCAGCACGACGAGGGTGGCGAGGCCGGCGACGGCGGGGCCTGGCAGACAGCGGTTGGCGAACATAAACGCGAAGGCGACGAAGACTAAATAAGCGAACCCAGCGCGCTCCCCGCAGGCGCGGATGGCGACGCCCAAAATCGCGGCGACGCAGCAATAGACGCCGACCTGGCAGAGAATGGCGGCAAGAACCCAGCGCCAATCGAGATGGGCGAGAGAACCGCGCAGCGCGCCGGCTTCTCGGAATGTCGGGGCGAGCGCCGCGCCGATGGCGGCGAGGACAAGGCTGCCGATGAGGATGCGGGCCCAGGGCGTACGGTTCGGAGTGGGAGCGGGCGCATCGCCGCCGGGGTGGTTCATACCAGTGATTATGACATTTTTCACCCCTTTGGGAACGGACCGAGGGGCGCGATGCGCTATCCCATGCATGAAGATCGTTCTGACCCTGGCGGCGCTGGGCATTGCCGCCATCGCCGCGCCCGCCTTCGGCTCTCATAAGACGGCGCCCGCGCCCGCCGCTCCCGAGGGGAAAATCGTCCGTGTCGCCGAGAGCACATCGCTCGTTCGTAACAAGAAGAAGTTGTCCATTCGCGATTTTCTCGTCTATGAACCTGCGGGTTACGATGACGTGGAAAATGCGAACCGGCGCTATCCCGTCATTTACCTGCTGCACGGATCGCCGGGAAATCCATCGAACTTTCTGAACTTCGGTCATTGGCCGCAATTGATCGAGCAGGCGGCCAAGCAAGGCGACTGCGCGCAGGCGATCCTGGTGATGCCCGACGGCAATTACGAGGGGGGAAAGTACGGGGACTCGGAGTGGGTAAACTCTGCTGATGGCCAAGACCGCTATGAAGACTATATCGCCACGCAGATGGTGGGATGGGCGGACGGCAATCTGCGCACCCAGGCGGACGCAAAAGACCGGATTTTGTGCGGAGTCTCGGAAGGCGGGTTCGGCGCCGTCAATATTGGCTTGCACCACCCGGAGGTTTTCGGCAAGGTGATCGCGATCTCAGGATACTACCACAACGACGGGAGCGGCTGGGCGCGTGAGGTGATGGGACGTGATCCTGCGTACCTGCGCGCGAACTCGCCCCTTGATTATCTTTCCGGGCAGGACGCGGGCGTCAAATCGGTCGCCGCATGGAAGAAGAGCGTGTTTTATCTGGGCGCTGGGGACGATGAAGGTCGTTATGTCGATGAGACACGGGCGCTGGCGACCAGGCTGGGGGTGCTTGGGATTCCTCGGACGCTGAGCGTCCTGGATGGACGCCACGGCTGGACGCTCTGGAATCCATTGTTTCTCGGCGCCTTGAAGACCATGCTTCCTCCGGAGATCGCTGCCTCCGGATCGAGCGCGTTGTGAACATATGGCGAAACTTGAAGGCGTCCCAGCGGCGTCGTCTCCAATGGATTGCGATCCCTGCGGCGATTGTCGCCCTGGGTGTGGGACTCTGGCGGCTCGACTGGGTAAGACAGAATGTGCAGATCCAGTGGCTGGCGGTTACTGGACGTGCGTGGCGCGTGCGTGGTCAGGTACATACCGTTTCCGTTTTGAGCCCTGCATTGGGTGAACACCGCAGCGCCATTGTCTATACGCCGCCTGGATACGATGCGTCGGAGAACGAAACGCGGCGCTATCCGGTGCTTTACCTGCTGCACGGCGCGCCGGGCGGACCGGACGACTGGCTGACCTATGGACGCGCGCCTGAGGTGGAAGAGCGGCTTATAGAGCAGCGCAAGATCACGCCGATGCTGATCGTCTGCCCGAACGGCGACGGCGACGGTTACATGGGCGATTCCGAGTACATCGACGCGCCCGTCTCGCGAAGCGGCCGCGGACCGGGGAAGCAAGTCGGAACGTTTATCGCGCGCGATCTCCCATCGTGGATCGATGCGCATTATCGAACGATCGCCAGTCCGAAGGCCCGTATTCTTGGCGGCGTGTCTACCGGGGGGTACGGCGCAGTCAACCTGGCGCTGACCCATCCCGGAGTTTTCAATACCGTCTTCTCGTTCTCCGGGTACTATACCGCCACTCAGAGTGGCTGGGCGCGCCCCGTGTGGGGATACCACCCAAGCCCGGCGCGTCTGAGCGCGCAGAGTCCGCAGGACTATGTCACCGGCCCGCGCGCCGATTGGAGCGGGATGTGGATTTATCTGGGGGACGGTCGGAACGAACGCGGATCATACGCGGCGGAAGGTGATGCGTTCGCCGCAAGACTGCAAAGCGCGGGCATCGCCTGCGACCACGTCGAGACGCCGGGCAGCCATTCCTGGGACCTGTGGCGGCCACAGCTGCGCGATGCGCTGATACGCGCCAGTGGACGGCTTGATGGGCTTGGGAACGGCTCCAGTACTTGAGGAACATGATGCTTGTGGGAAGCAAAGGCGCTTCAGTGGACGAAGAACTGATGGCGGCGCCTCAGAATTCCGGTTCGTCGACCGTGCGTCGGCTGCGCGCTCTCGCGGCGCCTCTGCTGGCGTACGCGGTGGCGGCGCTCGGGCTGCTGAACCTGTGGTCCGCGCTGCTGGCGCACGGTCCGGGGCGGGCGGCGTTTCTGCGCGACACGGTTCACATGCCGCTCGTGATCGAACATGGCGCGCGCGCCCTCACGACTCTCTTTGGCCTGGGCCTGCTCATGCTGGCGCGCTCGCTGCTGCGCCGCAAGCGCCAGGCGTGGAGTATTACGGTGCTGCTCGTGACGGTCACGCCGTTTCTTCATCTCGCCAAGGGATTGGACTGGGAGGAAGCCGCGATCTGTCTGGCGATCCTAACCGGTCTGCTCACGCACCGAACGTCGTTTTATGCGGAAAACGATCGTCCCTCGGCGCGTCAGGGTGTGCTCGGCGCGCTGGGAATGCTGGCCTTCGCCCTGGTTTACGGCCCGCTCGGCGTGCTGGCGCTGCGGCGTCAATTTCTGCCGGAGCCGGACCTGGGGCGCGCCATCACGCAATGCTCGCACCTGCTGTTCTACCTGCCGCAGAACGCCGTCGTTCACCCGATGACGCATCGCGCGATCTGGTTCGAAAACTCCCTGGCCTACATTTCGGCCTTTGCGCTCGCCTACGCCGTGTTTATGGTGCTGCGTCCCGTGCTGCCGCGGGATGTGATCGGGGCGCGTGAGCGCGCCCAGGTTCGTGAGATGCTAAGCGGCTGGGGCGCTCCGCCGCTTTCGTACTATGCGCTGCTGCCGGACAAACATTATCTCTTTGACGCCGAAAATGCCCAGCCCCAATGGGCCGTCGCATATTGCCTGGTCGGGAGGCACGCGCTGGCGCTGGGCGATCCGCTGGGAGACCCTGCCTATGGAGCGCGCGCGGTTCAGGAGTTTGTGGCGCTCTGCGCCCGCTATGACTGGTCACCGTCGTTCTATCAGGTGACGGGCCGGTATCTGGAGGAGTATCGCGCCGTCGGTCTGAAGCCGTTCAAGATCGGCGAGGACGCCGTGATCGACTTGCCGTCCTTTTCGCTCAAGGGAAAGGCGTTTCAGGATCTGCGCACTGCCCTGAACAAGATGAGTAAGGGCGGGGTCGCGCTGGAAGAGTACGACACAAACGGCTCGCTCGACCCGGAGACTTTAACGCAATTGGCGGATATCACCGAGGAGTGGCTGAGCGCGCACAAAGGCGAGGAAAAGGGATTTGCGATGGGGCAGTTCGCGCCGGAAAGCGATCTCTTCCATGATAGCCGTCTCTTCCTTGCGCGCGACGCCGCCACGCGACGCGTCCTCGCCTTCGTGACATTCGTCCCGATCTACGGCGGCGCCAATGCGGTGAACTTAAATGGCGTCACCGGCTGGGGGCTGGATCTGATGCGGCGGCGCGGCGAATCGCCCAACGGTGTGATGGAGTTTTTGATCGCCTCAGCGGCGGCGGCGTTCCAGCAGGAAGATGCATGCGTGATGAGCCTTGGACTCTCTCCCATGGCCGACTCCGATCTGGACGATGCGGACGGCGAAAGCGAATGGCTCGCTCGCCTGCGCGCCTTGATCTTCGATAAGTTCAATCAGTTCTACAACTTCAAGGGCCTGAACGCATTCAAGTCCAAGTTCGCGCCGCAATGGCAATCCCGTTATCTGGTCTACCCGGCCGCGCACTCCATCGGCGCCACCATCTACGCCGCCGGCCGCGCGCACAACCTCTCCGGTCGCTTCGGCGTCGTGGAGCAATGGGTTCGAAAGATCTCATTATCCCGGGAGCGCCAAAAATGACCCCATTTGCCCATCTCCGCGTCGAAGGCGTCTACGCCGGCGCCGTCCGCGCGATCGACAAAGGACACGGCGGCGGCGTTTCCGAACCTCAGTCCGAAATCCTTTGCGCGTTGGACGGAATTACGGGAGACCGTCACTTCGGGTTCACCACGTCGGCCGGAGTGCGTGAAAGGGCGTTTCACTCCAAAGGAACGCCGATCTGGAACCCGCGCACATGGTCCGCCGTATCTGTCGAGGAGCTTGCCGAAATTACGGCCTCCATGAGCGTCGCCGAAGTCAAAGCCGAATGGCTCGGCGCCAATCTCCTTTTCAGCGGCGTCGAGAATCTGACTCTCCTGCCGCCCCTCACCCGTCTCGTATTCTCCAGTGGCGCCGTGCTTCTCGTCTACGGAGAAAACCTCCCATGTGTTGGCCCAGCGAATGTGATTAAAAAGCTTGGGATATCCTTGAACGCCGCCGCGTCGAAGACATTCGGGAAGGCGGCTGCGAAGAAACGGGGATTGGTGGGGTGGGTGGAGCGAGCAGGCGTGATTCGGCCGGGAGATGCGGTGGAGGTATATAAGCCTTGAATGTGAAAATTATTGTGAGGCTTGTCGCTGCTGATGACTCGCCTTGACTTCTTGGCGAATATCTTCCCAATCTTGTTCCGTCATGTGTTTTACTTCGGATTGCAAACCTTCACGAAGCAATTGCTCAAGCGTTCTTTGTGTTACGGTTGGTTCGTCCATCTTAAGTATGAGTGATCGGGAATAGGCTAATAAAAAATCCCGCTGCAAATCTGCAGCGGGATTTTTACGAAGATCGAACGGACTACTTGTCGCCTGTGTTTTTGCCGGGCTTATTCTTCCCGGGCGCGGCGGCCGGGCCACGGCGCTGGGCCTGGCTGCGGGACGTGCGGGTCGGGGTGCGGCGGGTGGTTGGGACGGTGGGCGCTTCGCGCTTGGTGTCACGCTTGTAGGTCCCCAGGACCAGATCCGCCAGCGGCAGGATCACGTTCAGGTTCTTCTGCATGTGCACGTGGTGGATGCGGTGATGTTCGCGGATGAAGCGGTACACGCCCCACTTCTCAAACGGGCGCTGGTTCGGAACGTGCATACACCAGTGGAAGTACTCGTAGATCCCATAGTATACGGCGATAGCGGCGAGACCGCCCCAGAGCGAGCTGGTGTGGGTCAGCGCGGCGACGCCGTAGATAATCGGGAAGTGGACGGCCAGAAAGAGGATCAGCGCCCACCAGTCCATCGCGACATGCTCGGGCTCTTTGCCTTCGGCCACGTAGTACGTGTGATCGC
>JAOQAA010000071.1 GCA_025963815.1 Capsulimonas sp. | reverse complement strand
AAAACTTTGGAATGAATCGGCGGCGGTCTCGTCGGTTCTGAGATCGCGGCTGATCCACTTGGCGCCGCCGGGCTTGGTAAACTTCACAGTGATTTGACTGCCGCCCTCAAGAGGGCCTTGCACGTTGAAGTTCAGCTTGGGAACCCAGCTTCCCGTGAGGTATTGGGGCTCCTTGGCGGTGGGAGTGGGCCAGTACACCAAATAGTGCTGGGTGTTGAGGCGAACACTGGATTTGTAGACGTAAGGGCCAGGTAGATCATCCGCAAGCGCAAGGGCCGGAAAGGCCAGCGCGAGAATCAGCAGTAACAGTAGTCGGATTCTCAAGAAATTCCCTCCAGATTTTGTGTGCGTCCACTTGTTTGTAGCGCGGCTAACAACCAAGCAGATTATCCACAAAAACAGGAGAAAAGAAGCTTTTTGGATCGCGACGAAAATTATAGGAGGCGGCGTTCGACGCGATGATGCGCCGTCCGCTTGGCTCGCGCGTGCCGCATGAGAAGTGCTCGGCGGCGATTGCCTCCCAATATCAGAACGTCACTCAGGGCGACACAGGCATTAGGCGGCTCTCACTTTGGCCGGCGAGTTGCCCTGTTCCAGCATCAGAATCCGCTCGGCGACCTGCAGCCGCGCAATCAAATCGGATCGATCCAGCGGCTTCGTCAAAAAGACGTCGGCGCCGGCGTTCAGCCCCTGAACGCGGTCTTCCCGCGTCTGCTTCGCGGTCAGAAGGATCACGCAGGTATAGGGGACGTTTTTGCGCGCTCGGATATTCCGGCATAGCTCAATCCCGTCCATCTCAGGCATCATCCAGTCGGTAATGACAATGGCGAATGTTTCGGCTTGCAGCGCAGCCCATGCCTGAACCCCGTTAGCGACGGCAGTCACTTGGTGTCCTAGTCCCTCCAGCACCGTACGCAGTGCTCGCATCGAAACCGGATCGTCTTCAGCGATAATGATTTTCATAATTCTACCCATCAATATTTTCGGCGAAAACCTCGTAAATTTTCAGTATTATTTTGCGCACAAGGCGCTTACTATTTCGATTCGTTCTTGAAGATAAACCATCACGCGATCCATTTCCATCTGAATTTTGCCGGCCAGGTCCGCTGCCCCGGCAGCATCTTCCTCCACCGCCAGCGCTTCCCACTCCTGACACCGATCCGCGAGACGGACCGCGCCGATTGCCGAGGACGCGCCCTTCAGCGTATGCGCCCAATGCTCCAAGCCCATAAAATCCTCGATCTCATGCATCATCACACAGCGAAGGTGCATTTTCGGGGCGGATTCGAAGAACTCCACCAGCATCTCGCGTTCAAAGCTCGTATCACCTCCGCATAGATTTTTCAGACGCGAGGAATCCAAGACATCCTCGGCAATTTCCGCAAAGAAGTCATCGGCTTCCATCGGCGACGCAGAGACAGTAACCGAGGCCAAATGGCGATTCAGAGCGCAGTAAAGGTCCGGCGCATTGATCGGCTTCGTAATATAATCATCCATGCCCGCCTCGATGCAGCGATCCCGGTCGCCGCTCATCGCGTGAGCGGTCATGGCGATGATCGGCGTGCGTGACCGGCCCGATCCGCGCTCCCAGGCGCGAATGGCGGCGGTGGCGGCAAGGCCGTCCATACCGGGCATCTGCACATCCATCAGGATCAGATCGAATGTATCCGACTGTACGGCCGCGACGGCTTCCGCGCCATGGTTCGCGATTGTGAGACCCGCGAGATCGTACCCCGCCTGTTCTAACAAACGGCGCGCCACTTTCTGATTGATGGGCGTGTCCTCCGTCAGCAGGATGCGCGCCGACCTTGCGGCGTCCTCCAGCCGCGTCTCAGCCGGGCGCTCCGCGTCCCTGCGGTCAGCCGGTTCACCGCTGCCGAAGAGGAGCGAAAGCGTCTGGAACAGATCGGATTGACGCAGCGGCTTGCGCACACGCGCCGCAAACAGACCGGCGTCCTCTTCCTGACTGCGCACCTCACGACCGGCGAGCAGGATCACCGGCACATCCGCCAGGCTCGCCCACATCTTCAGACGCCGCGCAGCGCCTCCGCCAAGCTCCGCATCGATCAGCACCGCATCCACACCGTCTCGCAAATCGCCGGACAGCATCGCCAGCGCGCCTGCCTCATCGGCCACTTCACTCGCCTCGCATCCCCATGCCCGCAGCAGTGAGCTCACGTTACGACGGCATTCCCCGCTTTCATCCACTGTCAGTACGCGCAGCGGCGGCAAAACTCTTGGAAGCCGCGCCGTATGCTGTCCGGTAACTTGCTTTTCAAAGGTCAGCGTAAAGAAGAAGGTGCTCCCCTGCCCTTCCTCGCTTTCAACCCCCAGCGTGCCGCCCATTAGCTCCACCAACTGCCGGCAGATCGTCAATCCCAGCCCTGTTCCGCCATACTTTCGCGTCGTCGAACCATCCGCCTGCGTGAAGCTTTCAAAGATCGCTTCTTGGCGCGCCTTGGGAATTCCGATCCCATTGTCACGAACGAAGATACGCCACTGGGCCTCGGCGGCGTTTTCAGAAATCAGCTCAGCGCCGAGCACGACTTCCCCGCCCTCATCTGTAAACTTGACGGCGTTGCTCAAGAGGTTCGTCGCCACCTGCCGCAGTCGGCTGGGATCGCCCATCAGGCGGCCTGCTCCAAACGTCGGAGCGAACGACATTGGCGGCAGCGAACAAACCAGTTCCTGGCCTTTTTCCGCCCCCTTGGCGGACAGCAGAACCGCGACATCCTCCAAAAGATCGTGCAGCGTAAACTCGACCGCCTCAATCGTCATTTTGCCCGCCTCGATTTTGCTAAAGTCGAGGATATCGTTGATAACGGTCATCAGGGCGTCAGCGCACTGCTTGACAGTGCGCGCGCAGTCATATTGCCCTTCGTCCAGCGGCGTATTGAGCAGCACGTCAATCATGCCGATAACGCCGTTCATCGGCGTGCGGATCTCGTGGCTCATATTGGCGAGGAACTCGGACTTCAGGCGGGCGGCGGCGAGCGCGGCGTCGCGCGCTTCGGCCAGTTCCCAGTTGCGCCATTCCAATTCGAACGCCGTATCCGCAAGCTCCTGCTGGGCCTGTCTTTGATCGGTAATATCGCGAGCGATCGACGACACGCCGACCGGCTCGCCCTCGGCGTTGCGGATCAGCGAGATGCTGACGGAGATATCGACGATCCGGGCATCCTTCGCGACGCGAGCGGTTTCGAAGCTGCTGATCGGATCCGTACGCATCAGCCGCTCTATCAGCGACGGCTCCCCGTCGGAAGATTTGGCCGGCGGAACCAGTACGCCGAACTGCTGTCCGATCGCTTCCTCGGCGGTGTAACCGTACAGCCGCTCGGCGCCCGGGTTCCAGCTCACAATGACGTCGTCCAGCGTCTTGCCGATAATTGCGTCGTCAGACGCCTCCACGATCGCCGCCAGCTGACGCACGCCTTCTTCCGCGCGCTTTCGCTCCGTAATGTCCAGGACGCTCCCTTCCAGGTAGGCGATCTGGCCCTGCGCATCCAGGATCGTACGCGCCGACGTGGTGATCCACCCCAGATCCCCATCCTTGCGCCGGAACTGGATCGGAAAATCGTTGATAATGCCGTCAGTGATCAGCCGCAGGATAAATTCCTTTCGCTGACACGGAACGACGTAAAAATGCTGCGTGATATCCGTCACTTCGGTCATCAAAGCTTCGGGCGAATCATAACCCGCGATGCGCGCAAACGCGGGGTTGATGCTAATAAAACGGCCATCCAGTGTCGATTGAAAAATGCCCTCCACGGCGTTTTCAAAGATCGACCGGAACTTCAATTCGGCCTCTCGCAGCGCTTCTTCTTCCTGACGACGCCGGGAAACATCCGCAGCCAGCACCAAAAACCCCATATTTCGGCCCGATGCTTCCGTGATGGGGTTAATGCTGACCCCGAGAATGCTCTCAGAGCCATCGCCGCGTACATAGCCCAGATCGTCCAAACGAACCACCTGCGATGTCGCCTTGCATTCACGTACCGCGCGCATGACCTCGATCCAGTCCCACAGCACGCCGCTATCGGCGAAGGGCTTACCTACCACATCCAGGCTTGCCTTCCCAAAGAGACGAGAGGCGGCGGCGCTCCACGCGGTCACGAGACCGGTTTCATCCACACCGATCAGAATGGACGTCAGGGAGGCCAGCAAATGCTCCGTTTGCAGCACGACACGGCGCAGTTCCTGCTCCGTCGAGCGCCGCAGCGTGATGTCGTTGGAGACGGCGATCAGGCCGGTGATCCGCCCATCCGCGTCCCGAGTCGCCCGTCCATGCGTCTCGTAACAGGTCTCCTGAAACTCACCGATCCACGAGGTCATTTCGCCTTTCAAAGCATAGGTGACGCAATCACGAAGATCGGGCGCATCGCTTAGCACTTCCAGATAAGAGCGGCCGATCACGCTCACTGGGTCTAAACCGCCGGAGCGCACCGCGGCTCCGTCCAGCAGCGTATACACGCCATTCTCATCCAGCGCGAAGATTACGCCGGGCATATATTTGGTGACGGCGGAAAAACGTTCGTTCGCGTCCCGCTCGCGCAAGTAACTCGCCGCCAGATCCTCGGAGCGCAGGCGCAGATCCATTTCACGCATCGCCATGGCCGCCATATCCGCCAGGCTTTCCCGCTGCTCCTGGATAAACACACGAGGCTTTGTATCAATCAAGCACAGAGTCCCAATATTCAAACCATCGTGCGTGATCAGAGGGGCGCCGGCATAGAACCGCAGTTTAGGATCGTTCACGACCAAAGGATTTTCCGCAAAACGGGGATCGAGCAGGGCGTTTTCAACCACCATCACGTCCGGCGACAGGATGGCGTGGGCACAAAAGGCGATATCGCGGTCAGTCTCACACACATCAACGCCGTGATGGGATTTTAGCCACTGGCGCTCCTCACCGACCAGGCTGATCAAAACGATCGGCATATCAAAGATGCGGGCCGCGAGCGCCGTAATTCGATCGAAGGAAGTTTCGGCGGATGTGCCAAGGATGCGATACTGGCGCAGCGCCTGAAGTCTAGCTTCTTCATTTTCGGGGATCGGATAGGCCATGAGAATTTCCAGTCATCCACAATCTGCGCGCTCAAAGCGCGACTCTCGTCAAAAATTGTCGGCAGGGAGGGTGTGCTTACTTAGGTTGAATTGACAGCTTGACGATCTCAGAAAAAGACGCTCAAGAAGCGAGTGTGATGCGCCGATAATGGCTTCAGCACGGTAACGCCGGCGAAATATTTTAGAAATTGAGGAATACCGACCCCATGCCAACCGTGAAGAAGAGCGTCGCGTACCGCAGGCGCGGCGCCGCCGCAACACTGACATTGAATGGCGCGATCGGCATGTTTGAAGCCGCCGCCTTCCATGAAGGCGCGCAAAAAGCTTTGGCCGATACGCCGGCGTCGACCGTTACGGTCGAACTTGCGGCGGCGGACCGATTGGATCTTTCCGCCTTTCAGATCCTGCACGCGCTGCGTCGGGATTTGGCCAAAAACGGACGAACCGCCATCATTGCCGCGCCAACGCAGCGGACGCTTACGGACGCTGAGGCGGCGGGTGTAACGCTATGAGATTCTCTCCATTCAAAGAGAAACAGTGCGCTCCATCGCTTGGCGCACAGACTTTGGCGAGCGGCGCCACCCTGGAAGCGCGCCTTGCGGACGCCGAGACGCTCGCCGCCGAACAAACGCGGCTTCTGGAGGAGCGAGAGAACCAGATCGCTTTCCTGACGATGCAGCTCACCGCGGCCCAGTCCGAAGTGGACGAGCAGCGCCTCATCGCCGACCAAGCCGCCGCGGCGCTGAATGACGCCGAGGAAGATCGCCGGCGAATTGCGGACCAAATCGCCGACCTGGCCGACAATCTC
>JAOQAA010000066.1 GCA_025963815.1 Capsulimonas sp. | reverse complement strand
TACCAAATTCTCGCTCCATTCCTAGTAAAAACAATGGGGCATGCGAAGTCATTATGAATTGCACTTTAGGGAATAACTTGATTAGCATTGGCAAAACTTGATACTGTAAGTCCGAGTGCAAATGAGCATCAATTTCATCAACTATAACTATCCCCTCAATCTCATTTAACGACCAGCTTTTCGATAAATTGTTTCGCTCCGCATATCGAATAATAGTAACAAATAGATTAAAAAGTATCGATTGACCCGAAGATAAATGATCTAATGATGGCAGTACAATGCCATTCTCTTGTGATATACATAAACGATATAAGCCTGAATTACGAGGACCAACCGTCAACCAAGCTCGATTGTTACCTAGAACGCTTGTCAATAGCCGATTAATATTATTTAAGCTTTGAGTGTTCTCAGTATGTGATGCGAACATTCCAGGTGCAGAGTATGATCCATCAGGATTTCTAATGACATCAACTCTTGAATCCAGAATGATGTCTAGGAGCCATTGTTTATTTTCGTTAACACTACTTTCAACAACCAATGGCTTCTTAAGCTGACCTTGATATTTTGGTTTCAACGAAGAGTAGATAGAAATATTTGTTATGCTATCTTGATTTAACCAGTGCGGATGCTCATGCCTAGAGGCAGGAAAGTAACAGATTGCACTGTTGTTAAAAACACTCTCAATCAATTCTTTATCAGCATGAATATTTTTATGAATTTTATCAACAGGCCAGCTTGTAACAGGGGAGAATCGCCCTTCAAGAAATACTTTGAACTCTTCGGCAGACAGATTTCCTGTCTTATCTACATAATAAGCATTTTTCTCATTTGAGCCGAAACGAAGTAGCCCGATACTGCACCCCGAGTCACTTCTTTGCATAGTACTTCCTGTGACCTTGAAATATGGCGTTTGAACACCAGGGCCAGGCAATACCATATCAACAAACGCAGTTTTAGAGAACTCCATCAAAGCATCAACAATATAAGACAGTACTATTGTTTTTCCTGTTCCATTCTGTCCAACAATTATCAAGGGCTTAGGATTACCGTCAGGATTAAACGAAGGTTCGACATCGAGTAGTTTCAGAGGTCCAACATTCTGCAATAAGATTTCTTTAAGGTACATAAATGCTTCCTAAAATATGACAAACAACCCGGACTTTCAACAGTTAACAATTAAAGCAAGTCATTCAGACGTCATAGATAACTTAAAGCCACGCCGGCAGCGGCGGCACCCGCTCTTGCTCCAGCACGACAATCGTCCCTGTCGACCCCGTGAGCAGATACACCCGGTCGGCCGTCTCCAGCATCATCTTCAGGCCATGCCCCAGGGTGGATTTGGTGCTGAAGCCGCGCGCGAAGGCGGCTTTGGGGAGGTTTTCCATCGTGATCCCCAGGCCCTGGTCTTCGACGCGCACCTGGACGACGCCGTCGTCGCCGTGCGAGACGTAAGCCGTCCCGCCGCCGGCGTGGACGATGACGTTCATGCCCGCCTCAGACGCAGCGGTGACAAGATCGAGTTCGCGCTCAGGCGTGTGGCCGCAAAGCTGGGCGGCTCGCTGGGTCGCCTGACGGATCTCGCGCAGGGCTCCGGTCGAGGTGATGGCGATCCGACCGCCGCTGAGGGTTTGGATCGGTGGGAGCTGGCTGGGATGCTCGCAGAGCAGGAGCTTGCCGCCGGTGACGCTGGCGAGGACATCGCGCAGAAAAGCGCGCTCGCGCAGGCGAGCGCGGGCGGCCTCCACGGCGCCGCGCGTCTGTGTTGCGATCGTCTCAACCAGTGAAACATCGCGATCGAGCCATTGACGCGGCTCGCTAGCCATCGCCACGACCAGCGCCGTCATCATTTCGTTCTGATGGACCGGGGCGCGCACTAAGGCGCGCAGTCCCAGCTTTACGGACATGGCGTTGTCCGGCAGCGCGAAGGAATCCTCCACGACGTCAGTCGCGCCGGCAAGATAGGCGGCGTTCCGGTTGAGGTGGTACGCAAACATGTCGTATTCACCGGCGATGGAGGGCAGCCCTTCACGCCGCCAGTCCGGCCCGACCGTGCCTCGGCCGCGCTTCTGATCGTAGGTCACATAGTAGCAGCGGTCGGCGTTCAGCGCCTTCCCAAGCACCTCCGTGGTGGTTTGCAGGATCACGGCGGGATCGGTGGCGCTGCGCGCCGCGCGCGCAATCGTGTTGACGACCACCTCGCGCTTATACGCCGCCATCAGATCTTCTTGCGCTTGATGAAGGGCTGAATTGTCCGTGACGAAGATGACGATGCCCTGCACGCGTCCAGCAGGGTCGCGGTCGGGGACGAATGTGGAGTGGACATAGCGGGCGCCGCCCCGATGGTAGTGCATCTGAACATCGAACTGGCTGACCCTGCCGGCGGCGGCCTCGTCGAGATGGCTCCGCACGGACTCATAGGCCTCCACGCCGATGACCTCCGACACATGCTTGCCCAGCATCTCGCCGGCCCCGAAGCCAAACCACTCCGTGTAAGCGCGGTTGTTGAACCGGTAGCAGTGATCAAGGCCGATATACCCGATTAGCAGCGGAGCGGCGTCCGCGATCCCCCGCAAATGCTCCGTCGCTTCCGCCGACGCATCCTGCGGGATAGGGGAGAGCTCGCCTTGAGGCGCATCCATTCCGTAAAATCCTCTTTCCATGATAACGCCCGCGGAGCAGAAGACGACCGAACAAAAGGCTCGCCGGGCGATGTGCGTTATTTCCCTCTACACATCCATTCTTCCTGCTTGGATGTCAGCCCACACACAATTTCTCACTTTGCCTTGGCGGGCTCAAGCGTGTTGGCTCGGGTTTGCAACGCGTTCACTCGGCGCCGGCGCGCTCGACCGCCCGAAGGGCCATTTCCTGAAAAGCATCATCATGCTCCAGAATGGCCAGATCCGTCTTGCTCCAGTCTTGAAAGATGGCTTCGCCAAACTCCACGGTCACGAGCGCCATGGTCGCGCTGCTGGAGCGGCGCGTGGGCGCGGGCGTTTCTTCCTCATCGCCGTCCTCACGGGGATGGAAGAGGACGGTATAGACGCGCATCTCGGCGTCGTTCTTGTTCGCCGCCAGCAGTTTCATAAACTTCGCGGGGATTTCGCCGCCGACCGGGTCGACCGGCTTGACTTCCGTGCGGTACATCGCTTCGAGGTCCTGCTCAGACATGGTTGGGTTTCCTTGCAAAAGAACAGCCAGGCGGATCTTCGATGATCCCCCTGGCTGCTCGGAGTGATTTGGCGGCTTAAAGCAGCGTGGCTTTGAGCGTGATGGGGGTGGCCGCAAGAGCCTTGGAAACTGGACAGTTCGTTTTGGCCGCTTCAGCCGTGGACTGGAACTCCTCGGCGCCCAGTCCGGGGACTTCGCCCTCAGTCGCCAGATCGATGCTGGTGATGGCGAAACCGCCGTCGACGGGGCCGAAGTGCACCTGCGCCGTGGTGTGGATGCGCGTGGCGACATGGCCGCCCGCCGCGAGCATCGCCGCGAACTGCATCGAGAAGCAGCCGGCGTGCGCGGCGCCGATCAGCTCTTCCGGATTTGTGCCGACGCCCTCTTCCATGCGTGACTTGAACGAGTAAGCGCCCTTGAACGCGCCGCTTCCCAGCTCCATCGTCCCCGCGCCGTCTTTCAGGTCGCCTGTCCACTCCGCGTCTGCTTTGCGTGTCGCCATTGTCGTCTGTCTCCGTTTCCGTTGGTCATGTGATATCGGCGAATAATGCGCGCCGTCGCACCTATCATGACACACCGGAGGCTCATTCCAATCAATGGAATAAGCCCCTCGCCGAAGTTGGTTCCCACGAATGCAGTTTTGCTCGCGGATAATGCGAAACTTCATGAAATAATTAATCAAAGCTTAATGTCGTATTAATGTTTAGTTAATCACGAAGCACTAGAATATATCTGCCGGTAAAGATTTCCGATGAGTTTGCAGGTGCAGAAAAAAAGGAATAGATCATGGCGCTGAAGATCTCTCTTAACGATCGACGAAGTCGGAATAATGGCTTCACTCTCATTGAACTACTCGTTGTTATCGCAATAATTGCGATTCTTGCCGCGATTCTCTTCCCGGTCTTCGCCCAGGCGCGTGAAAAGGCGCGTCAGATCTCCTGTCTGAGCAATGTCCGGCAGCTGGGATTGGCGAACTTACAATACGTTCAAGATTTTGATGAAATGACGCCTATTGTTCTCAAGGGGACAGCGCCCAGCACCGCGGAGTATGTCCTGCTCTATCCCTATTATAAGAGCTTGAAGATCATGTACTGCCCCGACGGCGACAGCCACGGCGGCGGCGTCCCGTCCGCGTCTCTCGGCGTTCCCTTCAGCGGATCCGACCCCGATACGGGCTACGGCTACAACTGGGGCCCGCTCATCTATGCCGGCGGCGGTCTGCACGGCGGCGAGACCACGGACGCCGCAGGCATCGTGATCCAGCAGGGGATTTCGATCGCGAAGATCGTCTCTCCGGCGGACGTTTTCGTCTATGGCGACAGCTACGATACGTATCGGCCGACGATGGGCGCGGACTGGGTGCTGGACTCGTTCAAGGGCGGCTCGCAGAGCGGCGTTCGCCATGGCGGGCGCTGGAACGTCTGTTTCGCCGACGGCCATGCGAAGAACATCAAATTTGTCTTCGGCACGATCGGCGGCCATCGTTACGGCTTCCCGGCCGATACAAAAATGCGCGCCGACTACTGCGCCGATCCCAGCGAAGTGATCGACCTAACCGACTACTCCCTGCCCGCGACGCCCTGCGGCGACATCGTCGACACCCATCTCGTGCCGAATATCACGCTTTACCCAAACTAGGTTCGCGTAAATTGAGTTCGGTGGAAGGAAAATGATCGATGAAGAGACAATATCCGAAGTCCTGGCTTATCGTTCTGGCGGCGGCGGCTCTTGGCGCGCTGGCGGGCTGCTCGGCGCAGCCCAAAGACGACGTTTCGCTGTCCAGCATCAAAGCGTCGAGCACGCACCAGCCCGGCGCGATTGGCAGGCTCGGCGATCCTTCCCCGATGGATTCCCAGGGCCCATCCGGGGGTAAGTAGCTGACAGCTGTTCTCGGAAAGGCGCCGTAAGGCGTCTTTCCTTTCCCTGACTGAAATCTTTATTCCATGCAATTATTTTTTTGCCGAAACGCCTTCCGCGCCGCGCGCGGCCTGCTCACACTGGCGCTTTGGCCTCTGACGGCGACACATGCCGCGCCGCCGACTCCGCCTTATCTGCACGCGCCCGCTGGCAATCGTTTTGCCCGCTTCGATCCTGCCGGTACGACAATCCTCCCAGACGGAAGGTTTCTCACTCCCGTGGGAAAATCGCTGGCTCTGGCGCGCTGGCCGAACAGTCTGGTAATTAGCCCGGATGGCGAAACGGCATTCGTGGCCAGCGAAGGCGTCGGGCAGTTGATCCTGCACTGGCAGGACGATGCTCCGCAGGTCGTTTTGATCTCGCCCCCACCGAACTCCGACGGCAAAAAGGGAACGAGCGGCGGCGCCGCAGTCTTTTCCGCGGACGGCAAATCGCTTTACTGGAGCAGCGGCGACAGCGGCGAAATCTACGTCATCGACACAGCCAAAGGCGCCGTCACAGAACGAATACCGCTGAACGTCGCCGTGAATGGGCGTCCATTTCAAGACAGCTTTGCGATGGATCTCAAGATCGCTCGTGACGGACGCACTCTTTACTGCGCCGATCTCACAAATTTCCGGGTCGTTGCAATCGACATCACGAAAGCCAAAGTGGTCGGTTCGGTCGGCGTAGGGCGCTATCCCTACTCCCTGGCGGTGGACGGCAATCGGGTCTATGTCGCCAATATCGGAATGTATGAATACCACGCCAT
>JAOQAA010000023.1 GCA_025963815.1 Capsulimonas sp. | reverse complement strand
TTACACTTTCATCGGCGTATGGCGGAAGACGCTAGGTCGTAGCGGCTTCGGCAAGACGCCGACACCCTTAGTGACGCAGGGTTTCTCGGGATTGTTCCGCTTCACAAGTTGTTTTGGGGTACATTGATGGACAACGCCGGGGCTTTGAGCTGAAGGAAACCCAATGTTTATCGATCCGACCGCCACGGTCATTCTGTATTTTGTTCTCGCGGTCGTTTGGGTTGTCCAGTTCGCTCAGTTGATGATGTTTGAAGACGATTCATTTCGAGGACGCTGGGATAAGCTCATATGGGTCGCCGTCTTTATCCTCGTTTTTCCTGTCGCCCCGTTTGCATTTCTTATTTGGAAAAAGGCTTATCAGGAGCATCTCGATGCGGCTAAATATGAAAGCGAGCGGAATAATATCGAGATGAAGTAAAAAGCATTTGATCCTGTCTTACGATCTATGTAAACGGGTACAATTGGCTAGTTTTTTCGCGAATACATACACACGAATCCACCGCTACCCCTGATCCATCTCAAAGATATTCCAGATAAATTGTGAGGCCGCAGCATCGACAGGATCGATTCAGACGGTATAATGCCGCTGACGCTTTTCCTGCGTCATCCAAAGCGATCTCACAAGGAATATAAAAAATATGGCGCTCGAATGGTTCACAACACAAGCCCCTCAGCAGCAGAAATCTGATTATAAAATCGCAAAATCCACGATTGTCATCACCGAATCGGGCCTCAATAAGCTCCCGAGCGGAGCAGCTCTCGTCAAGCTCGGGTATGATGCCGAGCGCAATGTGATTGCGATCGCCCCCGCCGAACCCGGCGATAAGACCGCGTTCAAACTTGCGCGACGTGGACGCGGAGCGCAGCATCAGATCACGGCGAAGAAGCTTTTTGAGCGGTTTATGATCGCTCCGTTTGCGAAATCCATCGACGGTAACTTCGAAGTCGAGGGCGATGTGATCTTCGCTTCTCTGATGGGCGGCGACGCGCCGGTCCGACGACGACGACGCAAAAACGCCGCCTCAGAAACCAAATAATCTGATAGATTGCGCGCCGTCACAAGGCGAGACAATTCGATTCGGTGACGGCGCCATCGACAATACCTCTCCTCCATACTCTCATTTATACCGGAAATATTTCGGATCAAAATTAAATATAAGCGCAGATATTTGCAAAATAATCTCAATTTGAACCATGACGTTTTTATTGTTGGGTATAATGCCCAATGGCGCTTTCTCAAGTGAATAAAAAATAAGGATGTAAAAAATATGGCCCTCGAATGGTTCTCACCTCAAACACCCCAGCGACAGCAATTCGATTATAAGATTGTCAAGTCAAGTATCGTCATTACGGAATCGGGAATCTTTAAGATTTCAGATGGCGTGACGCAGGTCAAGCTGGGATATGACTCGGACAAAAACGTCATCGGCATTGCTCCCGCCGAGGCCGGCGATAAGACGGCGTTTAAACTCGCGCGCCGTGGACGCGGGATTCAGCATCAAGTCTCCGCTAAGAAACTCTTTGAGCGATTTGGACTTTCGCCGCTCACGGAAGCAATCGAGGGGAACTTTGAAGAAGTGGACGGCGTGCTCTTTGCCTCGCTGGCAGGCGGAGAGACGACGAAGCCCCGCCGCCGACGCCGTACTAAAGCCGAAATGGCCGCCGCATCCGCGGAATAAGTTCGAGATATTTCCTCGGCAATCACACTCAAATTCCGCCGATAGGGCGTAATGAGAAACGACCGCTCCATTCTTTAAAAGATATGGAGCGGTCGTTTCTTTGCTGGGCGTAACGGATACTTATGGCGCGAGATGTCCCAGAGCGGTGTTTAGTCGTGCTCGCGCAACGATCAGGTCAGCCTTCGCCTGCGCTTCCGTACTTTTGGCGCGCGTCAGCGCCGAAAGCGAATCGAGCCGTTCCGCCGCCACGGATTTCCCCGCGTTGTAACGCATTGCCGCAAGCTCGTACCCCTGCTGCGCGGCGGTCACTCCAGTCGCCGTCGCCGCCACACGCGCCGTGGCCGTCTGGAGCGCCAGCCATGCGGACGCCGCTTCCTTATCCACTTGCTGTCGAATGCTGAGAACATCCGCCTGCGCGGCGTCTACACGCGCCTTTGCCCCGTCCACGTCAGAGCGCCGCTGCCCGCCGTCTATCAATGGCAAGCTTGCGGATAAGCCGATGGTGTAGCCGGTCCGTCCCCCTCCCTGCATCGCCATCGCGTCCCCCATCGCCACGGCGTACACTTGCGGCGAATATGCGCCTTTCGCCGACGCCACCGCCGCCTGCGCCGCTTCGACTTGCCGCTGTGCGGACGCAATTTCAGGACGCTGATCTTCCGCCTTGTGGATCGCTTCCTGCTGACTGAGCGGCGCATCGGGCCGCGCCGCCAGTAAAGCGTCGAGCGTGTCGGACAGTTCGATTTGCTGATCCTGCGGCATGGCGAGCGCTGCTTTGAGGTTCACCTTCGCGATTTGCTCGTCGTTTTGGCCCGAAAGCAGCATTTGGCTCGCATCGGCCTCCTCGGCCTGCTCACGCAGCAGATCCACCGGCGCGGAGCGCCCCGCCGTCACGCGCTCGCCCGTGATACGCACCTGTTCTTCCTCCGCATCCAGGCGCGCCTGCGCGGAGGACACCAGCTCATGGGACAGCAAAACCGCAGCATAGGCTTCCGTCACGCCCTGCTGGATGGTCAGCCGGGTCGCTTGGGTCATCAAAGAAGCCGCTTCGGCTTGGCGCTGAGCGAAGTCAATTGTCCCGCGAATCTTACCGCCCGTCGAGATCGGAACCATCAGCGTCAGGTTCTGATCGGCGAAGCCGCGCGGCGGAACCGCGAACAGATTCTGCGGCGTCACTCCAGGCGCAGACGACAAGATATTGCTGGAGTCACCAAGCGATCCGTAGGCCGTCGCGGACAGCGTGGGCCTCTGCTGCGCCTGCGCGCCCCGCGCCGCTGCGGCGGCAATGGCGGCGTCGGCTCGCTGGCGCAAGGCGACGGGGCTATTCTTATTCGCAAGCGCCACCGCCTGAGCCAGGGAAAGCGTGATCGCCCCTGTGGGTGACGCTGCACTCGTGACGGGTTCTGCGGCGCTCGCCACCGAGGATCCGCTGAGGAAAAGCGCTGCGATCAGAACCGCGCCAACGTATCGCTGGGAAGTGTCAATCATCATTTGTACCTTCGACTTATCCTATTTCGCTGACGGAAATCGATTTCGTCTCATCGCGGCGGGTGTCCTGACGTCCACCAAGCTTTCGAGCCGCCCATTTCTCAAGATCGTCGACCAGGGCGTGCATCACTGGGATCACGAGCAAAGAGAGCAGCGTTCCCACGGTCAGCCCGGCCACAATCACCGTACCGAGCGGCTGGTAGGCGTCCATCCCCGTGCGCGGCGCCAGTGCTACGGGGAGCATCGTGATGATCGTGATCAGCGAGGTCATCAAGATGGGACGCAATCGGTCGCGGCACGCCAAAGCGATGGCTTCATCGCGCGGCAGACCGGACCGCTCGCGCCGCCGGCGCATGATCTGATCGATCATCAGAATGGCCGTGGTGATGTCCATGCCCGTAAGCACGATGATCGCCATGATCGAGACGCTGGAGAACGCCTGATGCGCCACCCACAGCCCGAAGAACACCCCCGACAGCTCCAGCGGAATGGACAGCACCATTTGCAAAGGCGAGAGCAGTCCGCCGAACTGGGCGACCAGTACGAGAAAGATCAGCAGCACGGCGATCTCCAAGCCGCGCAGCAGCCGTGCGAAGCTATCCATCATCTGCGTCATGTCGCCGCGCATCTCCATGGAGTATCCAGGCGGAAAGTTGAGCTTTGCCGACGCCTTGCCGATGATCGCCATCGCGAGGTCCATCGACGGCGGCCCGCCCTTGCGATAGTATGCCAGTACGGACACGGTGCGACGCAGACCATCGTGCTCGATGACCGTCGGCGCAAGCTGCTGCGCCGCCGTCGCCAGCGTTTTGAGCGGAACCTGAACGCCGTCTTTTCCCGTGATCGGCATTTGCATAAGATCGTAAACGGAGCGACGCTGATCACCCTGATAGCGGATATTAATGGTGTCCTGTCGAACATTCGGCAGTCGATAAAACTCGTCGGCCAGCGCGCCGCCCATGGCGTAATACGCCTGATCCGCGACATCGGCGGGCGTGAGGCCGACCTCCGCCGCGCGACGCGCATCCACGTTCAGCAAATACGAAGGCTTCTCCATGGCCCATGAGGTCGAGACCTGAGAGGCGCCAGGCGTCTGACGCGCGATGTCCGCGACCTGGCCGGCAAGCTTCGAGAGAACATTCAGATCCTGCCCAGAGACAAGCACCGTGACGGGCGCCTCCGAGGACGCCATGACGTCGCTGCCCATCTCCTTGATCTGAAGTCGTCGGATGTTGGGGATCGTGCGCAGGGCTTCTTTCTGCACGTCGTCAATCACCTGCCAGACCGTGTGATGGCGCTCGTCCTTATCGGACAGCGTGATCATCATCGTGGCGGTGTTGATCTGGTTCATGGCGTAACCTGTGAAATACGTTCCACCCGGCTCCTCACCGATCTCCGTGGAAACCTTTTGGATCTCAGGGTGCTTCAAAATGATCTTCTCTAAGGCCGCCGTCGCGGACTGGGTCTGCGCATAGCTCGCTCCCGGCTGCATCTCGAGCACGCCGTACGCCTGACCGACATCGGCAAGCGGCATCATTTCCGAGCCGATAAAGTTGTAGAAGCCGAAGCCCAAGACAATCGTGCAGAGCGCCGCGGCGATCACCGAGAACTTGTTTCGCAGCAGCGTCCGCACCAAGCGCTCATAGCGGCTTTCCTTGCGCCCCAGCCAGCGCTGGACAGGCGCAAGCACATGCCGCTGAAAGGCGCCGCGCCGCTGGGAAACATGCTCGTGTCTGAGCAGTCGTGACGACAGTACGGCGGTCAGCGTCAGCGAGACTAAAAACGAGGCGATCAATCCAAAGATGATCGGATAGGCCAATCCCACAAACATCAGCTGCGTGATGCCGCCGCAGAAGACAAGCGGCAGCAGGGCCAGCACCAGCATGATCGTGGACGCCGCGACCGCGACGCGTACTTCGGTGATGCCGTCCACCGTCGCCTGGATCGGCTTCTTTCCCATCGCCAGATGCCGTTCGACGGCGTGAATATCGATGACCGAATCGTCCACCAATCGTCCGATGGAAATCAAGAGCCCGATCAGCGTGGAAGAGTTCAGGCTAAACCCAAAAGGGACCATGAGCAGGATCGCCATCGCCATGCTCACGGGAATGGTGATCACGGAGATCATCGTTCCGCGCCAATTGCCGAGAAAGAACATTACGGCGAGACCGCAGAGGAGAATGGCGACAGCCAGTTCTTCAGCAGTGTTTTGGAACAGGATATTGACGAAGTGCGAGTTATCATAGGCCACACGAAAATGCAGACCGGGGTGATCCTCCGCAAGCTGATCGAGTTGCTTCTGGACCGCCTGCACGACGGGCGGCGACCCGGATGCAGGGTTTTGGATGACGGCCATCTCCACGGATTCATTGCCGAGCCCTTCGATGGTTTTACGCTGTCCGTCGACGAAGTGATATCCGCTGCGCTGCTCGCGGATGTCGTCCTTCACACTCGCGACATCCCGCAGATACACGACCTGACCGTTCTTGGAGCCAAGCGGGTACTGCGCCACTGCGCCCGCGCTCTGCGCGAGATCGGCCACGCGAATAATACTCTCGCCGCCCCCCGCCGTAATCACGCCCGCAGGCTTCGCCACGCTGTTTTTGTCGATGGCGTCGCGCACGTCCATGATGGAGTAGCCGTAGGCAGCGAGCTTGTCGCGATTGATTTCGACACGCAACTGGCGCTTTTGCCCGCCGTAGATCTCAACGGACTGCACATCCCCCACCTGCTTGATCGACCGAACGCCTTCATTTTCGGCGAATTGCCGAAGCGCCATCGGCGTCCAGCCCTTGTCGGCGTCGCCCGTCACGCTCACCGACAAAATGGGGATGTTCAGCGGATCGATCGGCAGCACCCAGCTTGGCTTAAGATTGGCGCCCGTCTGCGGCAGATCCGCCTGAACCGCATTCATCAGCGACTGTACATCCGTGACCGCCTTCTGCATGTTCGTCCCATAGGGGAATTCCAGAGAAACGATGCTGAGACCATCTTGCGACGTGGACCGGATATAGCGCGCGCCGCGAATGTCGGTCATGCGTTCTTCGATCGGCTTGGAGAGATACGTTTCCATCTCCTGCGCCGAAAGCCCCGGCATCATGGTGACGATCCCGACCATCGGGCTCTCGACATAGGGCATCATACGGCGAGGCATTACGCCGCCAAAGATCGCCACCAGAGCCAGCGCCACGACCGCCACATAGAATGAGACCACGACCCATGGATGCTGGATGCTCCACGCCGAGACGTTAAAGCCGCCGCCCTTCGGATCGCCAGACCTTGCTTTCTTCACGATCCTCATTGGGCGCTCCCCTTCACGGGCGTCAGCTTGCCGCCGTCCATGGGATCGATGAAGTTATTCTTCTTTGCGTCCGCCTCGGAGTAAGTCATGCCGCATTTCTCGCAGCGATACACGGTGAGGCCCGCGTTGGCGGAAGCGGCGTCAGGCAGCGATTTCGGTCCATTCTCCGCCCACTCGGTCACTACCATTCGCGCGCCTTCCGTGAGACCCGCCATTCCATGATCGATCACTTTATCCGTTGACGTGAGTTCGTCGGAAGTGACTTCCGAGGAAACCCCATCCGACGCGCCGATTTGAACGATGACCTTGTGGGCGGTCGCTCCGCCATTGGACGTCGGCGTATTGGAGGATTGGATCGGCGTAAGCTTGCCGCCGTCCATGGGATCTATATAGTGGTATTTCGCGGCCTGCTCCGCCGAATAATACATATGACAGATGGCGCACTCGTACTCTGTTTTCTTGGACGCGCCCGCGCCTTTGGCGATCCAGACGTAAGACTGGCCGCCCTGAGAGACGATGGACGATGCGGGAACCAGCAGTTCGGCCGCCCCTGTCCGCTTCGTGATGCGCATCGTCACAAACGCGCCCGGCTGCAATTGACGCGCGGGGTTTGCCACAACGGCCTCGATCACAGCGGTTCGCGTGCTCGTATTCGCGGAGGGAAACACCGAGGAAACGTTCGCTGGGATCGGATCACCGCCGTTCTGCATGGCGATCTCCACGGCGGTTCCCACATGGATCCCCGTCAGATCGGATGCGGCGATATTGGCCTGTACACGCACACGGCCGATATCGGCGACCTTCAAAATCACCGTCCCTGGCTGCACCAGCGTTCCCGGCGCGACGGGGCGCGACGTCACGACGCCGCTGAACGGAGCCGTGATACGTGTGTAGCCCTGAACCACGGCGGCTTCGCGAACCGCCGCCTGGGTCTGCGAGGCGCCGGCCTGCGCCTGGGCCGCCTGCGCCTCCGCGACGACGAGATCGGCCTGCGCCATGTCCTCGGAGGCCTGCGCCGCGTCCACCTGCCGTTTCGCCACAAGCACCTTTGCCTGCGCCGCCCGCGCCATTGCCTTTGCCTGATTGACCTTCGCCTGAGATTGGGTGAGCGCCGCGAACGCCGCCTGCGCCTGCGCCTGTTCACTCTGATATTCCTGCCGCGAGACCGCTCCGGCGTCGGCGAGCTGCTTCTCGCGCGCAATCTCCGTCTTCCAATATTCCGCGCTGGCCTGAGCGCTTTGTACGCCCGCCTGCGCGTCGGCAATGGCGTCGGCTCCGGCCTGCGCCTCGGCCTGAGCGTCGGACACGCCCTGCGCCGCCGCGGAGTATTGGGCGGTCGCCTGGGCGACGGCGGCGCGGTGGTGCAGATGGTGCGTCAGATGCGCAACCTGTGCGTTGATCCGCGCCCCGTTCGCCGCCTGGATCGCCTGCTGCGTTTTGGCGGAAAGTTCAGCGCTGTCAAGCTGCGCGACCAATTGCCCCGCACGCACGCGGTCCCCAGGATAAACGGGCAGCGAGACGAGCGCCCCCGTGATACGCGGTGATATCTCCTGCTCGTTGAAGGGCAGGACCGATCCCGTGTAAGTCACCGTATCGTCCAGTGATCCGCGCCGCACGGACGCGAGGGAAACCGGAGCGGCGCCGGTGGGCGGACGCATGGCGCTCATATCCATCGCCTGGGCGGAAATCACATCGAGCTGTCCAGGCTTATGGAAGCTCCGCACAGCCACAAGAGTGATCGCAATCACGATGACAAGAGCCAGGAGGCTCAGCGTATTTTTCCAGAGTCCGCGCATAGAAGTATCCGATCCAGAAAGCCGATCTCAAAAAAGCGTCTTGGTGATAGTTGGTTCAACCCTCGGCGGTTCTCATCCCTAAGAACCGCCGAGGCCAGGAGGGCGCCAAGCTTGCGTTCCCGGCGCCTTGCCGCCCGAAGGCGACATTTGTCTGCCCGCAGGCTACATCTTCATGCCGCCCATTGGCTTCGCGGGCACGGCTTTCTTCGACACCACAACAGGAACGAGTTTCCCGCCGTCCATCGGATCTTTGAAATGATCCTTCTTCGCCGTGGCGGCGTCATACTTCATATGGCACTTGGAGCACACATAGGTCGTCGGCATGGCCGTGGCGTGCGCCATGGGCTTGGCGGCGTTTGCGGATAGTGGCGTCAGGCTGATCGCCAGAACGGCGAGAGCAATCGCGGTCTTCATGTTGTTTTTCTCCTTGTGAAAGTCACAAAAGGGACTTCCGTGTGGCGTGGGCTATGGCTTGAGGCAGGAGCTAGCCTCCCACATCAAGACAGGGGTGGATATCTTAGTCGGGTAGATTTGATCGGCCGCAAAGGGCGTTACGCCAAAGCGACTTGGATCGAAGGGTTAGGAAATTGGAGGCGCACGTAACCCATGCGAACGAATCGATGGGCATGGTGAATAAGGGACAGACTGCGGACGAGGGGCGTCCACAGGGATTTCAATCGGCGAGAAAACAGAAACAACAGGAGCAGGCGGCGCATTTGCGGGCGCCGTGTCCAGCATCCATCGCTGAGTGGTGGGAGTGAACGCGCCCTGAGAGTTTCGAAGCGACTTCACCGTGATCAAACACGTCGCGGCATGCAGGTTCGACTGCGGAGACGAGCCCATATGTGACATCGCCATCCCGCAAGCGCGCATCAGCGCCGCTTTGGAGCGGCAGCAGGACATTTGCGAACAGCGAATTTGTGACGGCGTCGCTCCAGAAATAGGAATAACGGCGTGCATACACGGACTCGACGACGGGGATGCCCACACACAACGAACGCTGACGTCCGCGAGAGCGCATGCAGGAACAACCGCCTGTACGAACATCGTCAGGAGGAGGACCAGCATCACCAGATTGTAAAGTCGCCGTTTCATCTCTGCGTTTATCGTACCCCGCTTCTCCTTAGTTTACAAAGGAACGAAGAAAATAGTTCCATAGTGGAACCGTCGCACAGCGGAACCAGTATAAAAACGAAAAAACCGCAGAATCGGGCAATTTCTTCATTGCGTCGATTCTGCGGCTAATTCTTAAGTGGCGGGGATGACGGGACTTGAACCCGCGGCCTCTGCCTTGACAGGGCAGCGCTCGGATTGAGCCAAACGCCACGTCATGATGTTAATTCTTCCAGATGCGCACATCCGACTACAAATCAATGCCGTCAGGTATCGGTGCTCACCCACGACAGTGTTATACCCTCAAAATATATACTGAAGCAAGGGGTTAGAGCATCAATTTTACTGCCGCCACCGCCGCAAAAAGTCCACGGCTACCAGTGAGATGGTGAATAAGTCTGCTCCCGCATTCGTGTTGCCAGTGACGGAAGCTGATGACGCAGAATCGTCAATTCTATGTACGTCCACAGCCGTGGCGCCACTTGCATAACTCACTTGCTACCTGGTAGTCGTCGAGGGCGCTCCCATACGGATCGTTGTCACATGCTGGGCGGCGCAATCCCGATGCAGGCTAAAAAACCGATACGTTGCAAGTTTTTTGCAGACAGAGATGATCCCACAGATATCCAGGTGTACTCCCTGAGTGGACCGAAAAATCTAACATGAATACAGGATTAATCGCCCAGATGATCGCATGCGCTCATGATCTTGATGCGACAGGTTTATATAACGAGGCAGACGTACTGTTCAGGATCGCGACATCCGTAGCATCCATGGACAGAGTAGTCCAGATTCAACCGACACTGAGCATTCAACAAGCCTCAAATGTGTGGAATATTCCACGCCCTGAACCGAATAACTCAGGCGTCTCGACGTTGCTGGCGCGCATCGAAGGATTGAAAAAGTCCATAACGAACAACACAACTATCCCCACCGAACTTCGCCAGGTGCTGGCAACTCAGCTTCAGGCGGCGCTGAGTTTACTAGGACAAAATCAGCCTGTGTCAGCAGAAATCGGCCAGGGAAAACTACGGCGAGTGGCGGGAGAAACAAACGTGATGGGATTGGAAAATCAGATCAAGGTAATCGAGGGCTTGTCGCGGAATACTCTGGCAGGGGGAAACCAGCAGTTGTTTTTCCAGATTCAGAAAATCCTTAACACTTGTAGACGCTACATAAAACAGTACGAAAAAGGCGTGGAAACGGGATACCAAGCGAACGATGCCGCCCAGATCGGCGGCGGCGTTCCATCGCCAGTGCAAGGACTTCCGATGCATCCCGTGAACGCTGGCGATGACTGGGCCGAGGTACAGGGAACAACCTACGAGACGTTCCTGGAGCGCTGTAAAGCTTGGGCGAAATTGCATGGCGGCGTGGCCGCGCTGGTCCCGCATCTCCAACAGCAAAATGTCCCTGGCTACGTTGTCGGGAAAATAATGGGCGACATCGACCCAGTCGAGGTTTTCAAGGCTGGGTTTTAGGTGGTGGCGTCCTGATCATTAGTCGCATCATTAGATTTCCTGCGCTACCATACATGATCCTTGCGTCGCCGAAAGTAGCCAAGCCGATAAACCGCCCACGCCCATACACCAGTGTCTTCTACACCGCTTCGGCGTCTGCCCCTGTGTCTCGATCAACTACCACATCAGCCCACACAAGATCCTCAGCCGCATGGTAAACCGCCTGGCCAACCAGCTCTGCCATTTGCTCAGTATTTACCAAGTATTCTTCAAAATGGCGCCCCACGCCGTGGTATAAGATGTTAAATCCCTCCACCACATATATTTTTTGTGTATCGGCGCGGATTAAACAAACGACCTGCTTGCGAGTATCTGCGTCATCAGAAACGGGACGGGACCGCTCAATCAGCCCTCCGAAATAATGATCGATGTCACTGTCGGGTCCAGCAGGGTTAATCTGTTTCGCGATTCACTACCGTACACAAAATCGCCGTTGATAATTGTTGGAGTTAGCTAGCAAGCAATAAGGCTGCCGTTCTCGGGTATTTCTTTCTTACCACAGTCAGAAAGACCTGAAATGAACGACAACCTCAAG
>JAOQAA010000020.1 GCA_025963815.1 Capsulimonas sp. | reverse complement strand
CCCCCAGAATTGGGGCGGAGGGGCCATCCTAAATCAGGTCACCAGGATGGGAACGAAGGCCGAATCCCAGATTTACCGGGAACCCCGCCGCGTCCCATCCTGTTGGAAACTTCATGCGATTTACTAAGATGCAGGGAGTCGGCAATGATTTTGTGGTGATCGACGCCGCCGCTTTTCCCAAGGATGGTGATTTGGCGGCGCTGGCGCTGCGTGTTTGCGAACGCCGTTTCGGCATTGGCGCCGATGGGTTATTGGTGGTCGGCCAGAGCGATTCTGAGACGGTTCCCGTGACCATGCGGATGTTCAATCCCGATGGCTCCGAGGATATGTGCGGCAACGGTCTGCGCTGTGTGGGCCTGTGGGCGTTCGCGCGTGGATGGACCGCCGGCGAGCGTGAGTTCCAGGTGGCGACCAAAGAAGGTGTTCGCGACGTGCGCGTGGGGGAGTCGGACGCTGAAGCTCGCCATGGCCAATTGACCGTGGATATGGGCCAGCCTCATTTCAATGCCGAGGATATTCCGTTTTGCGGTCCGACCGGCGTTCCCGTGCAAGACTACCCGCTCAATGTCGACGGCAAAATCTTCTCCATCAACAGCGTCAATACGGGCAGCACGCACACGGTGATCTTCGGCGATCCGCCCAGTGAGGCCGACTTCCTGCACTATTCCCCGCTCATCGAAGAGCATCCCTTGTTCCCGGAACGCA
Source organism: Capsulimonas sp. (assembly GCA_025963815.1). Taxonomy (GTDB): domain Bacteria; phylum Armatimonadota; class Armatimonadia; order Armatimonadales; family Capsulimonadaceae; genus Capsulimonas. The sequence continues at coordinate 2,540 of JAOQAA010000020.1, read as the reverse complement.
CGAGCGTGCTCTGGGCGGTTCCGAACGGCGACTGCGCCATTGAGGTCCGTATTTGGGAGCGCGGCGCCGGCGAAACACTGGGCTGCGGCACGGGCGCCTGCGCGGTGGCGGTCGCCGCGAAGCGGCAGCGCGTCGTCTCCATGGATTCTGAAGCGATTGAGATCCGTTCGAAAGGCGGCGTGCTGCGTATCGTCTGGCCGGGAGAAGGCGCCGCGATCGCGATGACCGGCCCCGCCGATGTCGTCTACGAGGGAGAAATTACGATTGACTGAGACGGCGTCCCGCTATCCGAAACCCATCACCGTACATTCTTTTGATGTCCGCTTCGACCGCCGATCCTTCGGCGAGCCGCTGAGCCGCCTGCGCGCGATCCCAATCATTGACAATGGCGAGCCGCTCGTGGACCTGCGCGACGCCTGCCCTGATGTGGTTCTGCGCCCCGGCTGTCTCCCGTTCCTGCGCAAGACCGTGGCCGAAATGGTCAACGCGGTCCAGGCGGCGCTGCCGCCGGGACACAAGCTCGCTGTGGGGACGGGCCTTCGTACGTGGGAGATGCAAACGGAGATTCGCGTCAATGTCGAAAAATCGATGCGAGAGAAGCACCCAGACTGGAGCGCCGCCTCCCTTCAGCGCAACGTGAACCGGATGGTCGCGCCGCTGGAGTTCAAATCTCCCCCGCCCCACACCACCGGCGCCGCGCTCGATGTCGGCGTCCTCAAACCCGACGGGGAGTCTATGGACTTCACCGCCAGCGAAGATTTCTGGGCGACGGCCCCCACCTATCTGCACACGCTTCCCGAGCACATTCGCGACAACCGCCGCATGCTGATCCACGCCATGGAAAACGCGGGGTTAACCAACTATGTGGGCGAATGGTGGCACTGGAGCTATGGCGACCAGGGCTGGGCTCTGCGCGTCGGCAGCCCGACCGCGCGCTACGGCTCAGTCGTCCTGGAAGACGCCGAAAGCAAACGCATTCCTGAAGAAGAAAAGACGGACGCCGAGACTGTGGCGGAACAGAACAGCGACTAAGAGAGGCCCTCATCCCCCAGCCCCTTCTCCCAATTCTGGGAGAAGGGGAGCAAAAGTTTTGTTTTTAAGATTTTGATCAAAAACCTCACTCTTACTCCAATTCCCCTCTCCCAGAATTGGGAGAGGGGCCAGGGGTGAGGGCCTCCTCCACACAAGACAAAGCGGCCACCGGTATATGCCGGCAGCCGCCATGATGTCGATATTCAGTTGTCAGTGAGACTGGTGCCAAGCGTGAGGCCGCCGCGCGATCCAGCTCATCGCAAACACGGATAATACGTATCTATCCGCGCCTGCACGCTGGCCGCGACTAGCCCGGGAGAAGAATATCATTCTCCCCGACGCGCCCGGATTTTCAATTCACCAGTAAAATGCCCAAGCTCGCGCGCAATCAAACCCCAGTTCGCAAAAATTATTTTTTAGTGATACAATAAGCTGGGGGACATGGAGTTGATCAGCATCGATCTGACGGATCAGACTTACGAAGCGCTCCTGCGCGCAGCCACCGAGCAGGGCGTCACTCCAGCGGAATGGATCGCTTCGGCGCTTTCCCACTCGGAAACAAATTTGCCACATCTCCGTATCCGCAAGCATCGCCATTCGAGCAGCGATGCCTCCATCAACACTGCCGATATTGACGCGGATCTCATTCGCGAATATGAAGCGCGCTTCGGTCATACTCGGACAAACGGCGCACGACCGATCTTATGATCATTATTTTCCGATACAAAAACGGGAGAAGATCTCATGGATGATGTCTTCCGTCGCCGTCTCTCCCGTCACTTCCCCCAGCGACATCAGCGCCCCGCGCACATCGATGGAGATAAAGTCGGCCGGCATCTGATTGCGCACTGTGGCGAGCGCATCGTCCAGACGCGACTGCGCGTCTTCTAAGGCGCGCCGATGGCGCGAGTGGGAGATAACGGCGCCGGCGGAGGCCGTGTCGGTGACGCCGCCCGCGAGCACACGCCCGGCGATGGTTTCCTCCAGCGCCTCAATCCCAGCGCCAGTAAACGCCGATACACAAACAGCGTCCGCGCCAGGGTCTTTGGGCATTTGGATATCGCACTTGTTCCAGACGATCAGATGGGGCGTTTTGCCGAGCTGCGCGCGCAAGGCTCGATCCTCTTCCGTTTCTCCCGTGACGGCGTCCAGGATCAAGAGCACGAAGTCGGCGACGCGCAGGCTTTCCAGCGAGCGCTCGACGCCGAGTTTTTCCACAAGGTCGTCCGTGTCGCGCACACCGGCGGTGTCGACGGCGCGTACGGGAATGCCCCGAATATTGACGCTTTCCTCCAGCGTGTCGCGCGTGGTCCCCGGGATCGGCGTGACGATGGCGCGGGAAACGCGCAGCAGGGCGTTCAGCAGCGACGATTTACCGACATTGGGACGGCCCGCGAGAACCATCTTCAGTCCCTCACGGACCAAAATCCCGCGATCCGCCGTCGCAAGCAGACGTGCGATTCGGGAGTGTGCTTCTCGAATTTCCCTCTCGCACAGCTCCATATCCA
>JAOQAA010000016.1 GCA_025963815.1 Capsulimonas sp. | reverse complement strand
GCCGTCGCGCAGCAGCCGCAGCACCATCTGGTGGCCGATCTTCACGCGGCCTCCGGTCACCAGCGCCGTTCGCCCCTTGAGGTCGGCGCTCAAATGCCGCATCTCATAGTTGTAAGCAGCGCATTTGGGACATAGCAGGTGATAGAAGAAATGGACCTCGGTGTACTCCGACTTGCAGATGTAACACGTTTCCGGCTGATTGAGCGTACGGAAGCTGGGCGTGGGCGGCGCCGGCAGCGCGGCGACGGGTGGAGCATCGCGCTGGGTCTGCACCATCGCCGTGGTCGCCAGCAGCGCCCGGTCCTCACGCTCCTGGCGCGCCCGCTCCAGCTGCGAATCGATACGCCGGCCTTCGCGGTAAACCTTAGAGACTAAGCTGTTGAAGCGCTGATCGCGGGGAATCGTCCCTCTGGAACTCGCGATTCGCTGCAATACCTGGAGGCAGATCTCCATTTCTTCGGGCGGGATACTCGTCATCGGAAACCTCTAACCAAGGGCCGATACAACGATCGGCCCACAAAAACACATACTTCGCCCTATAGTTTACCAGAAACCCGCCCTCCGGCGGATAATGACGGTAAAAACCCGGTACGCCCCGGCATAAAAATGGCGCCGTCCAATCTGGACGGCGCCGTTAGCGTATGAGTCAATTCATTTGGCAATCGTCAGTCGATGGGCTTGCTGCTCGCACGTTCGATCAGTTTCACGGGAAGCTCGACATGGAGCGGCGGCGCACTAGAATCTTCGATCCGGCGCAAGAACATCTTGCATGCCGCCTTGCCGATCTCCTCGAACGGCTGCGCCATCGTCGTAAGCCCCACGCCGCTCGGCAGGGAGCGGACGATGTTGTCGAAACCGATCAGCGATACATCGCCGGGAACGCTCAGACCAAGCTCGGCGAGGCGCTTTTCCACGCGCATGGCTTCGACATCGTTGACGCAAAGCACTGCGGTCGGACGCTCATCGGCGGGAAGCTTGAACACGGTGTCAAACACGGACCATGTGCTCCGCTCGGAGAACGGCGCCGTCAGCACCATCTCATAAGCGTCGGAGGCGAACTCTTCGCGCAGGGCGCGCAGATATCCCTGGAGGCGGTCGTGGACAGGATTGATGGACTCGCCCTTTGTGACATAAGCGATGCGTTTGTGGCCCTGTTGGACCAAATACTTAACGGCGTCGAACATCGCCTGGCGGTTTTCCGCGCCAACAAAGTCCGCCTCCACTCCGGGAACCATACGGTCGATCAAAACCAGCGGCATCCTGCGGGAAACTTCCTGGATCAGCTCGCGGTTGCTTTCATAGGCATAAGCATAGAAGACGATCCCTCCGAAGCCGTGATCCAGCGCATAGCGCAGGTGCGCGGCCTCGCTTTGGGCGTTCTCCTGCTCGGTGCCAACATCCTCGCCCAGGTCCAAAAACACGCCATGGTATCCCGCCTGCCCGAGAGCCTGGTTCATGCCCCAGAAGATACGCTGCTGCGCCGACTCGGTGGCGCCGCCGCCGCCATGCCACATCACCAGCGCGACAAGGCGCGAAGCGGGAAACTGGGTGCCGGCGGGAGTGTCGTCGACGGCGACCGGCGGGGTCTGCACGATAGGACGGCAGTTGGGACGGCGCAGGAGCAGTCCTTCCCGTTCCAGCTGGGCGATCGCCGCACGAACAACTCGGCGATGCACGCGCATGTCGTCGGTAAGCTCCCGCTCGGCGGGCAGCCATTCGCCGGGCTGATAGAGGCCGGATCGGATGCGATCGCGTAAGGCTTCAGCCACTTTCGTCGGCAAATGAGTGGAGGTAGACGGTCGTTGCTGGAAATCTGATGCCATAGTCGTCACATTATGGCACAATTGGAATGCCGTTTCACCGTTCGGTCCCCTCAACGGACAATTATTTACAGCACAAAAAACGGGCGTGCGATTGAAGGATCAATCGCACGCCCATTTTCTCGCATATCGCGTGGGGTTTAGTAGCGGCCGCCGCCGCCACCGCCGCCGTAGCCACCACCACCGCCATAACCACCGCCGCTGCCGCCACGGCTGCCGCCGCCGCCGCCACCACCGCGGCTGCCGCCGCCTCCGCCTTCACGCGGGCGGGACTCGTTGACAACAAGAGCGCGGCCGTCGACGTTGCGGCCGTTGATGGCTGCGATCGCCTGCTGGGCTTCGTCCTCGGTCGCCATCTCCACGAAGCCGAAGCCTCGGGATTCGCCCGTGTAGCGGTCGGTGACGACCTGGGCGCTGGTGACGTTGCCGACTTCGGCGAACACTTGGTTGAGATCCTGATCCTTGGTCTGATAGCTCAGGTTACCGACGTACAATTTTGTGGCCATGGGAGATGGCTCCTTTCGGAATAAACCCCTTTTTTACTCGGCAGTCCGGCGCCATTGCTGAAATCAGGGGGCGCGACGGATAACCGAAGGGACCGAAGGATCAGAGAAGAGGCGTCAAACTGGAGGAAAAGAAGGTTGCGAGGGGAAACTCGTGTGGGATGTTATACCCGAGAATTTCGAAAATTGCATTTCTCGAAAAAAACTTTTTTGCGATCTCTAAGGCGTAGCTCAAACGCACTCGGCCACGCCCTGCAAAGTCCCGCTCCAATATTGAGATCTTATCATTGCCAGATCTTATAATAGAAGCTCCAAGCCATGCCGACGGCACATGTCGATCGCCTTCTCTGGAGTGAATTCTCCCGACCGCCCAAGCGCATCCGAGTCTTCAAAAAAGTGTTCGTGTCCGGCAGGCGTCGCCGTACCCACAAAGCGTCCCGTCGTTTCCCCGATGTTCTTGAACGTATGCGCCAGCCCGCGCGGCAGATGAGCGATGTCGCCGGCCCGCGCCGTCACAACGGTCTCTCCCGTCATCACCTCAAAAGTTCCTTCGAGAATATAGAACGTTTCATCATCATGGGAGTGCACATGCGGCGGCGCTCCCGCGCCCGGCTCAACGATACATTCATATGAGCAGAACTGCCCCGCCGTATCTTCTCCCGTCAAAAGAACTTCGACGCGCACGCCGAAAACGTTCAATGTCTTTCCCTCGCCGGCGGACACGATCTTGGATCTGCGAGCCTGGATCGGCTCCGTGGTCATTGTGGATGTCATGTGTGATCTCCTTCGCAGTCAATTTAGTAAATCTATCTGTCTATTATAGACATATTAACTGTCTATATGTCAAGATGTCTTTATGAATCGGCAAAAAAATATTTCTAGACCGGCGCAGCGCCGCAGTAAAAACATCACGGAGCAGCGTCAGACCTTCGGCGCGCTTCTGCGCGGGCCCTATCAAATTTTAGCGGCGTCGGTCTATGGGCGCATGTCCGAGCTCAGCGACGGCGTGATCCGCCCCGCGCACGGCGTTGTCTTCCGGACGATTTCGCCCGACGGTTCCCGCGTAACCGAGATGGCAGATCAGGCGCAAATGACCAAACAAAGCATGGGCTATCTTGTCGAGTATCTTCATCGTCATGGATATCTCGAATACAAAGATGATCCTACGGATGGCCGGGCGAAGCTCGCACACCTGACGCCGCGCGGCGTCGCGGTGCAGGAGGCCGCCATGGAGAAGAGCGCCATTCTGGAAGAACGCGTCGCCAAGCTGATGGAGAACGGAGAAATGCCTGAGCTTCGCCGTCTCTTGGAAAAGCTGAACGCTCTCATCAAAGAGCAGGCGTATTCCTGGGATTAAAATTTCTCTGCCCTAGGAACATTTTATGAATAAATGAGTGTATACTCATCTTAAGGATCAGCATATGGCCAGGCCTAAAAGTGAAGACAAGCGTAAGGCCATTCTTACGGCGGCGACCCAGGTGTTCGCGGAGCGTGGTTTAGGTCACTCCCCCACCTCCGAGATTTCCCGTCGAGCCGGCGTCGCCGAGGGGACCCTTTTCACGTACTTCAAGACGAAGGACGAGCTCGTCTGCGCCCTTTATCAAGAGCTCAAGCAACAGATGGCCGGCGCTATGATGTTGGAGTTTCAGCGGCAGA
>JAOQAA010000009.1 GCA_025963815.1 Capsulimonas sp. | reverse complement strand
GCGACGGTGTCTAAAAACGGCTCTGTGTTTCCATAAAACCCCGAAAGATGGAGCTTACCCGCCGTCGTTTCGACGACATGAAATTGCTGCCCCTTTTGCGGTTCGAGGCGATAAAAGTCGCGAACCTCACTCCATGCGGCCGATTTCCATTTCCCAAGTCCGCGCCAGCGCAGGCCGTCTTCCGTAGCCTCGACGCGAGTGCGGCAACTCCAGTAAGCGGCGATAAAGCTCGGAATCAAAAATAGAAGGCCGAAGACAATTAAAAAAGCGGCGCCGCCGAGATCGCGCTGCTGTGGCGGGGTGGGGAAGAGACAAGAGTACGCCGCCCACAAACTGCCTGCGCCGAGCACCCCGAATAATAAGAGTAGAACCCAGGAGCCGGCGTTAGCCTTGCAGACGATTGGCGATTTCTCGCTGAGGAGCATGCATTTGTCCATACCAACTCTGACCCTGCTTGCCTTCAAAAGTTGCGATTCGGGGGAGAATAAACGGCGCCGCGTGGATGCGGCGCTATGTATTGATCGTGAGGAAGAGTATTATGGCGAAATTGACGGGCAAAGTGGCAATCATCACCGGCGCAAGCGCCGGGATTGGGCAGGCGAGCGCGCTCGCGCTGGCGGGTGAGGGCGCTAAGCTGGTGCTGACAGCGCGCCGGCAGGAGCGGCTGGAGCAGTTGGTGGAGGATGTGAAGGCGTCGGGCGGCGACGCGGTGTTCGTGGTGGGGGACGCGCGTGAAGAGGAAACGGCGATCAAGACGGTGGAAGCGGCCCAGAAGCATTTTGGGCGTCTCGATATTTTGATTAACAACGCCGGGGTGGGGAACTACAAGAACTTGGTGGATACGAGCGCTGACGAATACGATGAGATGATGGATTCCAATGTCCGCTCGACGTTTTTGTTCACGCGCCACGCCGTGCCTGTGATGCGCGAGCAAAAGTCGGGGAATATCCTGATGATTTCCAGTATGGCGGGGCGCTATGGATTTCCGGGCGAGGCGGTGTACTGCGCCACGAAGTTCGCGCAGGTCGGCTTTGCTCAGGCGCTCGATAATGAGCTGCGCAAAGACGGGATCAAGGTCGGGGTCATCTGTCCGGGCGGCGTCAAGACAGAGTTCGCCCTCGGCAAGGGACGGACCGATGACAGCGTTCGAGAATCGGGAATGCTGGAGCCGGAGGATGTGGCGGGCGCCGTGCTGCTGGCCTGCACGCAGTCGCCGGGATCACGCATCATTGAGATTCGAATGCGCACCATGGACGAATCTCTGGCGTAATCCCTCGGGCGGCGAGCAAACGCGGCGTCGCCCAAAGGATGCTGTGAATCAGAACTACGCGGCGAGCCGAAGCGGCGCGCTGTCGAAGGTCTTGGCGGATTGAGCGGAGTCCACCTGGAAGCAGGAGACGGATTCTTCCAGGGTCGATGCGACTTCCGTCAGCGATTGCGAAAACGCGATCATTTCGCTGGCGGCGGCTCCTTGTTGACCCGTCGCGCCGGACACCGTGCGCACGGATGCGGAGACCTGGGCAGCGGCGTCGCTCATCTGATCGGCCATCTCGCTGCTTTGCGCGACGTGATGGGCGATCGTGTGGATGGATTCGGAGACGCGCGCGGAGGCGGCGTTCATCCGCTGCGCGGAGGAGTCGATGCCGGCCACGCGAGTGGTCACCGCCGCGACGACGTCCTGGATTTTTAGCAGGGCGTCGCCAGCCGTCTCGGCCAGCTGTGCGCCCATCTCCACTTCACGCGCGCCGGTTTCCATGGTGGCGACCGCCTTTTGGGTGTGCTGCTGCACTTGCTGAATGATTCCGGTGATCTCGCCGGTGGCTTTTCCGGCGCGCTCGGCGAGGCGGCGTACTTCGGAGGCGACTACCGCAAAGCCTCGTCCGGCTTCCCCGGCGCGGGCGGCTTCGATGGCGGCGTTGAGAGCGAGCAGGTTGGTCTGCTCGGCAATCTCGCCGATTGTTTTGACGATCGCGCCGATCTCGCGGCTGGATTCCCCTAAGCTTGCGACGACCCCGGACGACTCGGTGACACTGGCGCGGATCCGCTCCATTCCCTGAACCGTCCGCGCCACAGCCTCGGTTCCGCCGCTCGCCACGGCCTGCGCTTCATCGGCGGCCCGGCTCGCGCCCTGCGCCTCCGCCGTCACCATCGCAATGATTCCCGAAAGCTGTTCGAGCAACTCCGTGCCTTCCGCCATGGAATGCGTCTGCATGGCCGCACCGCGCGCTAGTTCCGTCGCGCCATGCGCCGACTGGTCCGAGGCCCGGCCGATCTCCAGCATCATCGTTCCGATTTGCTCCACCCCGGCCCCAATGCTTCCGCTGGCGCCAGTCATTGTCTGCGCGGTTTGCGCAACCTGCGCGGCGTTGTGCTGGAGTGTGCGCACCAGATCCTGAAGACCGGCCCGCGAGGCGCGGAACGACTGGATCGTGCAGTGTGTCTGGTTCATCAGAAGATTGATCGTCGTGGCCATTTGGCCGAACTCGTCGCGTGCGCTGATTTCCAGCGGCTCCGTTTCGTAACGGACCGGCATTGTCAGGTCGCCAAACTCCATGACCGTGATCGCCGTGCCCAGACGCGCCACGTCGACGTTCGACAACTGCTCCAGTCGCTCTGACATTTGTGTGAGCGTTCCGGAGATATAACGGGTCACCGCCACCGCGATCAACGAGCCCGCCACCAGCGCGGCGGCCAGCAGTCCGAAGATCAGGATACGTCCGCTTTGCAGAATGGCCAAGGAAGCCTCTGGAGTCGCCGCCTCATGCATTGCCTGCATCCGGTTGATGGCGACAATTCCGACAATGGCGGCGCAGACGAGTGAAAATCCGAAGCCGAGCGCGAGCTTGTACGCTGTGCGCAGGTGAAGAAAGAACGCCATGGTGTTATGTCATTTTCCTAACGATTGGAGAGTCGTGTCCGTACGACTCATTGATGTTATTATGGTGTTCTTGCGGGGGGACTGGAGGTGATTGTTGGGATGACTAACGTCACAATGCAGACGTCGCCCGGGGACATGGGCGGCGCCTGCATCGTGGCCTGTTTAAAGCGTCTTGCCGAATCGTCCCTGGAAAACGATTTCGCTGAGCGCCTTGCGCATGCGCGGCGCTTGTTCTTTTTCCTTGGCGAACTCCGGCAGACTGTTCGGATCGCCTGGGTATCCGAGCACGAGCACCGAGATCGGGTCATATCCCGCCGGAACATCCAGCGCTTCGCGCGCTTTGTCGGCGTCAAAGCCGCCGAGCTGCCGGGCGTAGATCCCCTCATGAAGCGCCTGCAGAGTCAGGGTCGCGACAGACTGGCCCAAATCGTAGGCGGCGTGGCGGTTCTCAGGCCCGCCCTCCTCGCCCTTGTGACGCTTGGCGACAGCCAGCACCAGCAGAGGCGCGTCTTTGGCCCAGGCCTTATTGCCAGCGGCCAGCGTGTCCAGAAGGCGCTCGAACTCTTCCGGGTTCTCTTTGGAGGCGATGATGAAGCGCCAGGGCTGCTCGTTGCTGCTGGAGGGCGCCCAGCGGGCGGCTTCGAACAGCTTGTGCAGCGTCGGCGTGTCGATCGGTTGATCCGAAAAAGCGCGCGTGCTGCGCCGCCGGCGGAACTGCTCGTGGATTTCGATCTCGTGCGCGGCCGATATGGGTTCTAAAACAGCGGTCATCTCTCTCTTGGCTCCTTATGTTTCGGTGGTGTTGAAAAAGTCGGTGATCTTCTCGGTCTAGGAGCCGTTTGGATCTTCCAGCCACCAGCCGCCTGCCGAGGGATAAGACGCCTGGCTGTAGACGACTCCGGTTGTGCTCAGAACGGGAGAGACGTCGGCGTTGCGGTTGTTTCCCGGCGCCCGGAACCACTTCACGTGGCCGTCATGGAAGAGATAGTTCGAGCCGCCGCTGTGGCGGGCGCGGCCGGAGACATAATGTCCCCAGTCACTCGCGACGGTTCCGAGGGCGGCGGCGGTGGAGGTGTCGTTGCCGGCGCACTGAACGTTATTTCCACGGCTTTCAGCGACCAGCACCGTCTGCGCGGGCGTTTTGATCAGCGCGAGCGTCGCCGATGGTCTGGCGTAATTGGGGTTCGGCGTGGCGGGCGGGACCGCGACATAGGCGCCCATATAGTTTTCGTTGGCGATGTAGCTCTTGGACGGCGTCGCCGTGCTCGGGCTTACGCCCGCCGGGGTTCCGTCGTTGTAAAAGAGATCGTTCGTCCGGTCCCAGTCGGGGCAGAACCAGACGCTCTTGCGCGCGCCGCTTGATCCCGTTCCCAGCGTATTATTTCCGGCGGGATAGCCGCCTTTGACGTACGGGTCGACTTCGTACTGCCAGTTCACAAAGCCGGTGGCCGGGTCATAGTTAGCGGGAACATAGTTCGCGAGCGGCAAAGTCTCGTCGTTATCCTGGGCGTACTGGACGACTGCGAGGCCGATCTGCTTCTCATTCGAGGCGCAGGTGATTTGACGCGCCTTTTCCCGGGCCTGGGCGAAGACCGGAAAGAGAATGGCGGCGAGGATCGCGATAATAGCTATCACGACGAGCAGTTCAATCAGAGTAAAGCCCTGATTCGTTTTCCTAGACATGTGTGTAATCTCCTTTGTTTCCATCATTCATAGCGCTGTGATAAACGTCGCGGCCGAGAAACGCAAAAAGGCCCAATGCGCGTTGCGCAGTGGGCCTCTAGTGTCTCTAGTCAGTCAAGCGATATTTATGATAATCTTACTAGTTAATTAGCGATAGTATACCGATTTTGGAATCCAGAGTCAAGAGCTTTTTACGAAAACGATTTTATTAATTTTAGAAACGCTTTCAATGGATATTGGGCGAATTTGTTGCGAACTCAGGCAAAATTCTTGCGTCGTTAAATGAAAAAGAATGAAACTGTCGCTGCCGTTTGCTGTCTACACAAGCATGCAGAACGGCGCGCCGTCGTTTATTCGGACAATAGTCGGCCGCGCGCACGGAACCCATCGCCGCGCATTCACAGGAGAACAGCAAGAGATGTCACGCAGGAGTAAACTTTTCGGGCTTTGTCTGACCGCGCTTGCCTCTCTTGGTCCCGTCGCCCATGCGTCGAACTTCCCCGGCGCCAACAGCAATATCGTTCCCGCCGCCCCCGTCGCCAAAAAGGCGATCGACTTCGACAAGCATGGCTTTATCATTCACGGTAAACGGGTCTTTCTCGCGACCGGCGAAGTGCAGTACAGCAAAATTCCACGCGCACTGTGGCGCGATCGGCTGCTGCGCGTCAAGCGCGCTGGCTACAACTGCATCCAGACCTACGCCTACTGGAACTACCATGAGCCCCAGGAAGGCAACTTTCAATTCACGGGCGAAAAAGATTTCGGCGCCTTTCTTAAGTTAGTCCAGGAGATGGGGATGTACGCCATCGTGCGCGTCGGCCCTTATGTCTGCGCCGAATGGGACAGCGGCGGCTATCCCGTGTGGCTGCGCTTCAAGCCGGGACTGCAGATCCGTGTGGATGAGCCCGTTTATATGGCGGCGGTCGATCACTGGTACGACAAGATCTTTTCGATCGTCGCGCCGCTGCAAATTCATCGGGGCGGCCCGGTCGTGATGTTCCAGCTGGAAAATGAAGACACGCGCTCGGCGGGACCGGAACTGAACGGCTCGTACTTCACGCACCTGCGCGACACGGCGGTGCGCGACGGCATGCAGGTCCCATGGTTCATGAGCGGCGTCAACCACGGCGACGATCCCGCCGGCAACGATCCGTGGGACAGCGAAACGCGCACGAGCCCCTGGTACAGTTCCGAGTTCTGGACAGGCTGGATCGCTTTTTACGGCGTCGATCCCGGCCGGGCGCACCGTGTGGAGCGCACGAGCTGGAAGGCGATCGCCTACGGCGCCGGCGGCTACACCCATTACACGATGGTGGGCGCCACCAATTTTGACTACTGGAACGACGACGAGCAGGCGTCGAGCTACGACTTCGGCGCTCCGGTCGGTCAGGTCGGCGACTTTCGTGAGGACTACTACACCGCCAAGCGCGCCGCGATGTTCGCGACCTCGTTCTCCAACATTCTTGCTGATTCTCGGACCTACCCGGCGCCGCCGCGCGGCGCGATCAATCCGGCGCTCCGTGTGAACTCCCGTGAGGGCAAGTCCGGCGCCGTGTATTTCTTAGATAACCGCACGGGCGGTAAGGTCACGACCCAGATCTCGGTTGGCTCTCGGCTAGTTCCGGCCGCCGGGCCGGTGACGCTGGCGCCCGATGAGATCCTGCCAGTGGTGAAGCGCGCCGCACTGCCCGGCGGCGTCACACTCGATTATGCCGCCACCCATGTCCTGGGTCTCCAAAGCCAGGGCGCACTGACGACGATGGTGGTTTATGGAGCACCCGGCGACCCCGCCGAATTGCAGCTTTCGGGGGCGGACGCGCACTCCGTCAAGACTCCCAAAGCCGAGGGCGCCAAGGTAACCGTCACCGCCGGCCATGTGCTGGTTCAGGCGAAGTATTCGGACACGCCGGCGGAGTTCCTGGTTCGGTTCGGTCCTCGCACCTATCGTATTCTCGTCGTGACCGCCGATATGGCGACGCGCACATGGTTTTTGGATTGGGCAGGCAAGCCCGCCGTCGTTTGCGGCCCGGACTATGCGGGCGATGTGATCAACGGAACGCTCTACACCGAACGAAATGTCAGCGCTGTCGGGCGGCAGGCGAACGCATATTTGTATACCGAAACGGGATCGCGGCGTTTGGATCAGCCGTATCCGAGCGATTCGTCCAAGGGTACGCGTATCCCGCAGGTTGGAGCGTGGTCGGTGGCGCGCGGCGACGCCGAGGCGCAGCCGGGTTACAACACGTCGAAGTGGCGCGCGAGCGCTGCTCCCGAATCCATGGGCGCCGATGGCGACATCAGCGCCTACGCCTGGTACCGGACGACGCTGCACGCGGACAAAGAGGGCGACTACGGCCTGAGCCTCAGCGATGTTGGCGACTGGGTCGAGGTGTTTGTTAACGGCGCGCGCGCAGATGCGAGCGAGATACGTATGCGCGTCGGCGACGCTATCCCGCGCTTCCTGAAGGTCCATCTCAAGGCCGGCGACAACCCGGTGGCGTTTCTGACGGCGCATTACGGGCGCAATAAGATCTGGGGATATATGGGGCCATACGACAAGATGGACGCCAAGGGAATCTCCGGACCGGTCACACTGGCGGAAATCCCCACCAACCGCACGTCCGTGGATGGGTGGCGTTATAAGCTCGATCCGCGGGGGGAGGCTGGGGCCGCCGAGATGACGTCGGCGGATACGTCCGGCGCCGGCTGGGCAGAGACGGGCTTCAACCGCGACGTCTTTAATAGCCAGCCGGGCTTCGCCTGGTTCCGGACGACGCTGCCCGACATCAAGGCGACCTCTCGCCGGCTGATGTTCGCGGCCGTGGATGACAATGCATTCGTGTATCTGAACGGCAAGCGCCTGAAGGAAAGCCGCACGTCGAACGCCCCGTTCGATGTCGTACTCGATCCGGCCTGGAAAGACGGCGGCCCGAATGAGCTCGCCGTTTTGGTGGAAAATGGCGGCGGCCCCGGCGGGATCAACAGCGGCCTTGAGCTTGTCGCTGTACCCGGATCGATCGGCGGCCCGATCCAGGGGTGGAAGATGCGCGGCGGGATCCGTATGCCGATCGCGACTTCGACGGCCTGGAAGCCGTGGAAGTCTGGGAATATGGACACGCCGTCGTTCTACAAGACGACGTTCCAATATGCGCCGCCGCCCGGAACGTGCGTCGCGCTGCGCGTCGGCTGGGACGGAATGTCGCGTGGCTCCGTGTGGCTCAACGGCCACAATCTGGGGCGATACCCCGAACGCTCGTCCATTTTTGGGATCTACCTCCCCGAGTGCTGGCTGAAACAGGGCGCCAACTCGCTTGCGGTTTTCGATGAAGAAGGACGCGCTCCCGGCGGTATCAAGATCATCGAGGAAGCTCCCGCGAGCCGCGAGGTGCTTCTCCTGGCCCCGTCCAAACTGGCGGTCGCCCAGAAAACGGCGCGAAAGTAAAGGTTAGTTCATGAGGCAGGTACGTTCGAGGCGATCTGGTTCCGGCAAACCGCGAAAGCGGTCCGCGCCCAGCAATCCGCTGGCGGGGTTCTGGCGCAGCTTCGCCATGGTGTCGATCCTGGCGACGGCGGTTCCCATGACCGTATATATCCTGATCGCGCGCTCGCATCCCGGCTTTCTGCCGGGGCTGCTGTACGTGACGGCCACGGTGTACGGGATCACGAATGTCATGGTGATGTGGGAAGCCGTGTCGGCATTACGCGCTGTTCCCAAGCCTCCCGCCGATCTCAGTGATCCGCCGATGTGCAGCGCGATCATCGCCGCGTATCTGCCCAACGAGCAGCACATCATCGAGCAGACGATCGACCATATGCTGACGACGATCGATTTGCCCGCCGATCGCTTCGAAGTGATCCTCGCATACAATCGCCCGAAGGAGCTTCCGGTGGAGGATCGCCTGCGCGAGCTCGCCGCCCGTGACCCGCGTCTGAAAGTGCTGTGCGTGGTGGACAGCCGCAGCAAGGCGGCAAATGTGAATGCGGCGCTGACGGTGGCGCGCGGCGAGATCCTGGGCATCTACGACGCCGACCACTGGCCGGCTGCGGATTGTTTTCGGCGCGCGTGGCGCTGGATCTCTTCTGGGTATGATGTGGTGCAGGGACGATGCGCGATCCGTAACCACGATGAGAATGTGCTGACCCGCAGCATCGCCGTCGAGTTCGACATCATGTACTCGGTGTCCCATCAGGGACGGTCGCGGATCAGCCGCTCCGGGATCTTCGGCGGCTCCAACGGTTACTGGCGCGCGGAAACGCTGCGCTCGGTCCAGCTGGACCCGCAGATGCTGACCGAGGATATCGACTCCACGGTCCGGGCCATCCAGCGCGGCGCCAAGTTCATCCACGACCGCGATATCGTTTCGGTGGAGCTGGCGCCCACGCGCCTCTCCCACTGGCTGATCCAGCGCAAGCGCTGGTCGCAGGGCTGGCTGGAAGTCACGCTCAAACATCATCGTGGTATGATGGCGTCGCCCCATCTGACCATCCATCAGAAGATCCTCTGGTTCTATCTGCTGCCGTGGCGGGAATGGTTTCCGGTGCTCAGCACCCAGTTCTTCCCGATGCTGTTCGCCTCCTGGATCGTCGGCCAGCATCTGCACTGGTTCGCCACGCCGTACCTGCGCGCGGCCGCCACGCTCAACCTGCTTTGCAGCCTGTTCGTTCTGCTGATCGCCTTCGTGACGGCTACGCGGCTGGGCCGCAAGGGGCATGCGCCCTGGTATATCGTCCACGGCGTCTTCGGCCTCGTGTACTCTACACTCAAGACGACCGTGACGCTTGTCGCCCAGTACTGTCATTTGATCCGCGACCGGGAGTGGGTGACGACGCCGCGCGAAGATCCGCCCCCCGCCCCCACAGCGGCGCCCGCCGACCGAATCTCCAGCTTCTCGTCTTAGGTCTCTTTCACGCCGCCTGGCTCTCAGCCTGGCGGCGTTTTTATGTCTGTGATATTTCTGGTATCTTTTTTGTTCAAAATGGATTGACAGTTTCTCGCTTTGGCTCTATACTGGAAATGCGATGCTGGCATCGCTGGTGGAATATCGATAGTTTAAAAGATACTATTACAATTCAGGTCGAACGATTCCAATAAGAGGAGTTTACACATGCTCAAGTGCTGGGTTCGAAAATCTCTGCGGCCGGCGTTGACCGCGCTTGCTCTTGGGGCCATGACCTTGTCGTTCACCGGGGCTGCGCGCGCCTTAGGGCCTGCCGCCAAGGGCGTCTTTGTCGGCAATGAGTTCTACGCGCCGACGGTTACCTGGCAAAACAATGCGCGTGTGTCCGGGTTCACAACGCTTTGTTTGTTCACGATGCACGTACAGTCCAACGGGAATCTCGATTATAACGGGACGCCGATTGTCACCAACGGCGTCTATGTCGGCGACTCGACGTGGGGCGCCAAGCTGGCCGCCTGCAAGGCGGCCCCGTCGAGCGTGAATCGCATTGAGCTGACGATCGGCGGGTGGGGGGATCCGAGCTTCACTAATATCAAGAACCTGATCGCCTCGCAGGGAACGGGCTCCAGCAGCATTCTCTATCGAAGTTTCCAGGCGCTGAAGAATGCTATTGGAATCGATGCTATTCAGTATGATGATGAGCAGACATACGATTCAGGATCGGCCGTATCGTTTGGCAATATGATCTCGGGCCTGGGCATGAAAGTCACGCTGTGCCCGTACACCGCGCAGGCGTTCTGGGTGAGTGTTCGCTCGCAGCTTGGCGCCAAAGTCGACGCGATCTATTTGCAGTGTTACGATGGCGGCGCTGGCAACGATCCGGGAAATTGGAACAGCGCCTTCGGCGGCTTCAAAGTCTATCCCGGACTGTGGGGTAATACCGATACGCCTGGAAGCGCGGCCGCGAAGATGCGCGGCTGGCAGAACAATCTGGGAATTACGGGCGGCTTTATGTGGCTCAACGGCTCCCTGCCCGGCGACGCGCCGAAATGGGCGGAGACGCTGCACATCGGCCTGGACCCTATTGCGTTCTTCAACATCGTCAACCAGAATAGCGGCCGGTGCGTGGATTTGATCAATGGGAATACGGCCAACGGCGCTGTCGTCAACCAATGGGGATTCGACAGTAACAGCGGCAATCAGCGCTGGTCACTGGTCCCGTCGGAAAACGGTGACCACTTCAAGCTGATCTCATGGACTTCGGGGAAATGCCTCGGCCCGGCTGCGGATTCGATCAACGCTGGCGTGCAGATTACCGATTCGGAATATTCGGGCAACAACACCGCGCAGCAGTGGGATCTGATCGATACCGGCAATGGCTGGCACAACATCAAAAACGTTAAGAGCGGTCTCGTCCTGGACGTCGCGGGGAACAGCACCGCCGACAATGGAATGCTCGATCAGTGGCCCTCGAACGGCCAGGCGAACCAGCGGTTCCGTTTGCAGCCGTGGGGAAATTACTATCTCCAAGCTTCCACCGGCAAATACATTTGCGTGCAGGGCGCCGGAACGACCAATGGCTCCGCGATCATCCAGTACGACGGCCAGAGCAATCCCTGGTTCCGCTGGACGTTTACGAGTGTCGGCGACGGCTGGTATGACTTGTTCAGCGTCAACGCGCCGACCCGCGTCATCTCCGTGCAGAATGCCTCCATCGCCGCCAATGCGCCCTGTGTGCTGTGGGATTATAATGCCGCCAGCCATGCAAACTCCACGGTCCGTGTTTTGCCCAAGACCAATGGGAAATACAAATTCTACTTCCAGCATGACGGCATGAGCTGGGATATTCCCGGCGGCGGCCCGGCGAACAACACGCCGCTCCAGCAGTTCCCAGACAACGCAGGCGCAAATCAGGAGTTCGCGATGGAGCGGAGCTAGTATAAGACAATTTGCTGTAA
>JAOQAA010000049.1 GCA_025963815.1 Capsulimonas sp. | reverse complement strand
GGGTGCCGTCGATCGGATCGATGATCAGCACGCCTTCCGGCGACTTGCCAAACTCAATTAACCCTTTGTCTTCCGAATAGTAAGCGACGGAAAGCTTTTCCCGTTCGATAAACGAGACGATCGCCTCCTCGGCGATATCGTCGATGGCGAAGGTTGCGTCTCCGCTCGCCGCCGTTCCCGAGATCGTCCGGCCCTGCCACGCGCCGAGGTGAGGGCGTACCGCCTCCCGAATATGCCGCGTCAGAGCGACGACTGTTTCCTGCGGTGTCAAAGAACCCTCCACGCTTCCGAGCAAATAGTTACGACTGAAAAGTATTCGGCCTGAATGGCCCGTATTCCTGCGGCGATTGCCAAATCCCGTGCTTGACGAAGACGCAGCGACGCTTGTAGAATAGAATACCCATGCAAACTTCACCCCATCATGCGCGTGCGCGCTTTCCGTTTCTCATCACTCTTGTCCTGTTCGTTGCCGCCGTTTTCCTGGCTCCAAACTCCGCAGGCGCGCAGCCTAGGCCGGAGATTGGCGCGGCGATCGACAAGTTCTTGGCGGCGCCGGCGCTGGAAGGCGGTCTCACAGGTGTGCTGGTGGAGCGGGTAAGCGATGGGGAGTTAGTCTACGAACACAACGCCGACACGCGCTTGATGCCGGCGTCGAACCGCAAGCTGTTTTCCACGGCGAGCGGCCTCGCGATCCTTGGCAAGGATTATCGGTTTCAGACGCGCGTGCTGTCGATGGCGCCCGCCGATGCTCAGGGCGCAATCACGGGTGATGTGATCCTCAAAGGCGAGGGCGACTCAACGATCATGCCCACGGATCTGGACGAAATGGCGGAGCAGCTGTGGGCAAAAGGCGTTCGAAGCATTCGCGGCAATATCGTCGGTGATGGAAACGCCTTTCCAGGCCAGCCTTACGGTGCTGGGTGGGGATGGGATTACCTCTCGGATGACTACGCGGCGCAGATCTGGGGACTGGAAGTCAATCGCGGCGTCATCACGGTGCGTGCGAAAGCGGGCGCCGCAGACGGCGACCCGGTTACGGTCTCACTCGATCCGCCCGTCACGAAGATACCCATGGTGAGCAGCGCGCGAACGGGCGGCAAGGAGGCCGACTGTCTCATCACGCGCGATTGGAACTCCAGCGTCATTCTGATCAGCGGACATCTGCCTGTGGGACAAACGACCCAAATCGACATTGCTGTCGGTGATCCCGTTACCCTCGCCGCCGAACTGTTTCGGGCCGCGCTCGTCAAGCGCGGAATAGATGTCCAGGGCATCGCCTACTCAGCGGTGACGCCTGTCGCCGCCGAAACGGTGCTGGCGACCCATCACAGCGTTCCGCTGGATCAGTATCTCAAGCTGACGAACAAGCCCAGTGATAACCTGCTCGCGGAGAGCATTATCCGGGAGATCGGCCGCGTAAAGGCAGGGAAGGGGACTTATGAGGCGGGATATACAGAGGAGCAGAAGTGGTGGTTGGCCGAGGGGATCGACACGCATCTGGTCCAGCTTGCGGACGGCTCCGGGGTGTCGCGGCGTGATTATGTGACTGCCCGCGCGGTGGTCGCGCTGCTGCGCGTGATGGCGAAGCGCTCGGATTTCCCGGTCTACTACGACTCTCTGCCGATCGCCGGGGTGGACGGCACGCTGCGCAAGCGTATGAAAGGAACTACTGCCGAAAAGAACGTTCACGCCAAAACTGGCACAGTTGGGGAAGTGAGCTGCCTGTCGGGATATCTCACCACCAAGGATAACACACTCTACACCTTTTCGATTTTGATGAATCATATTCCAGGATCAGCCTCTCAGGCGCAAGGAGTCCAAAACCTAATCGTCGCGTATCTTACGGACCATCTTTAGAATATTTCCGAACCGAAATATTTTTTGAGAAACTCTTGACAAATAATTCACGATAATGCTATCCTCTCTTCGTACCGTTAGGCATGGTTGCCAGACGCGTCATGTTCCGGCTAAAGCAATGTAGCATCCGGGTTGATCTCATGTCACCGATAGGAGGATGCTTCGTGAAACTACGCCTTTGGCGTCCGGCGCTTACAGCGCTGGCGCTCATTTCCCTTTCGTTCACGGCCTTCGCACAGGCCCCGTCTACAGCACCCCCAGGTCCCGCCACGGCTCCAGCCGCCAGCGCGCCTGCTGCTCCCGCCTTGTCCACCGCTCCGGTGGAAGCCGCCGCAGCTCCCGCCGCAGCCCCTGCCGCCCCGACAATCGACAAAGGCGACACCGCCTGGATGATCGTCGCCAGCGCTCTTGTTATGCTGATGACGCCCGGTTTGGCGTTCTTCTACGGTGGGTTGGCTCGGTCTAAGAATATCCTCAGCACGCTGATGATGTCTTTTGTTGCTCTGGGTATTATCAGTATACAGTGGGCGCTTTGGGGTTATTCGGTTGCATTCGCCGCAGATAAAGGCGGCTTTATCGGCGACCCAATGCAGTATGCATTCCTCAAGGACGTCGGTGAAACGCCTTACGGCACACAGACAATCCCTCACACTATTTTCATGATGTTCCAGATGACGTTCGCGATCATCACCCCTGCTCTGATCTCCGGCGCTGTTGTGGAGCGCATGAAGTTCAGTGCTTACTGCTTGTTCATCCTGCTGTGGGCGACCTTCGTGTACGATCCGCTGGCGCACATGGTTTGGGGCGGCGGCTACATCGGCGCGACGCTGAAGGCGCTGGACTTCGCCGGCGGCACCGTTGTTCACATCTCCTCAGGCGTTTCCGCTCTTGTTCTCGCGTTCATGCTTGGTAAGCGTAAGGGGCATGGCAGCGAAGAACTTCGCCCGCACAACCTGCCGATGGTCCTTACCGGCGTCGCTCTTCTCTGGTTCGGATGGTTCGGCTTCAACGCCGGATCGGAACTGGCGGCGGACGGCGTTGCCGGACAGGCGTTCATCAACACCCACATCGCGACGGCCGCCGCAGCCATGTCGTGGATCATGATCGAGTGGTTCAAGTACAAGAAGCCGAGCGCTCTGGGCTTCGGCTCGGGAGCGGTCGCCGGTCTGGTCGCCATCACTCCCGCCTGTGGCTTCGTTGATGTCAAGGGCGCGCTGATCATGGGACTTCTGGTTTCTCCGATCTGCTTCGCCGCGATTCAGATGAAGAACAAGCTGAACAAGTACGACGACGCTCTGGATGTCTTCGGTATCCACGGATGCGGCGGTATGTTCGGCGCCATCGCCACGGGACTGTTCGCCACGGATAAGGTCAACTCTGCGATCACCGGCGCCCTTGGCGCCAAGAACGGCTTGTTCTACGGTGGCGGCCCTCATCAGGTCATCATCCAGATCGAAGCTGTTTTGATTACCATCGTTCTGGCGGTTGTCGGAACCCTTATCATCGGCAAGCTCGTCGGTCTCGTCACTGGCGGACTGCGGACAAGCACGGATGATGAAGAGAACGGCCTGGACGTGACGGAACATGGCGAAGTTGGCTATTCAAGCGACACCTCCACGGTGCCGGCCTTCGCGGGCGTGGATTAAGGAGAAAACTATGGTTCGCATTGAAGCCATTATCCGGCCGAGCCGGCTGGATGAAGTCAAGTCCGCATTGGACGAACTTGGCGTCCGCGGAATCAGCGTCATTGAAATCAAGGGCGCCGGTAAGCAAAAGGGATACACCCAGCATTACCGCGGCTCCGAATATCAGGTGAACCTGCTCCCGAAAGTGCAGCTGATCGTCGTCGTTCGCGACGAAGAGCAGGAGCGCGTCGTGGAAGCGATCGAAGGCGCGGCCCGTACCGGCGAGATCGGCGACGGAAAGATCTTCGTCACTTCCGTTCTGGAAGCGATCCGCATCCGTACCGGCGAGCGCGGCGACACCGCAATCTCTTAACAGATCCGAATAAACTCCACTCAGGGCCGCGCTTCGTGCGCGGTCCTTTTTTTGTCGTCTGGTATAATGTCCGTCCGGAGGATTTTGAAATGGCGTTTCGCCCTTGTATCGACCTGCGCGGCGGTCGTGTGGTGCAGATCGTCGGCGGCACCCTTTCCGATGATGGACAGGGAGTCGTGACGAACTTTGAATCCGAGCGCGCCCCGGCGGAGTTCGCCGAAATGTATCGCCGGGACGGCCTGCGCGGCGGCCATGTGATCAAGCTTGGCCCCGGCAACGAAGACGCCGCCCTGGAAGCCCTGCGCGCCTACCCCGGCGGCCTGCAGCTCGGCGGCGGCGTCACCCCCGACAACGCCGCATCCTATCTAGACGCCGGCGCATCGCACGTCATCGTCACTAGCTATTTATTTCCGGAAGATGAATTGTCCTGGGAGCGTTTGGCCGCCATGCGCGGCGCCGTGGGTAAAGAGCGCTTGGTGCTGGACTTAAGCTGCCGTCGGCGCGAGGACGGCGCCTATCATATTGCCGTCGACCGCTGGACGCGTGTTCTGCCTGTAGTATTGAGCGGCGAGCTTTTCCAGCGCCTTGCCGAATATTGCGCCGAGTTTTTGATCCATGCGGCCGATGTCGAAGGACAATGCCGTGGGATCGATCAAGAGTTAGTCAAGCTTTTAGGAAAGTGGGCGCCGCTGCCGACGACTTACGCCGGCGGAGCGAAGGATTTGACCGACATCGCGTTTGTGGACCAATTGTCCGGGGGGCGCGTCGATCTGACGATCGGCAGCGCCCTGGACATTTTCGGAGGTTCTTTGATCCAATACGAGTATGCGGCTGCATTAGGGCGACGATAGGCCCCTACGTCGGCAGCGCCGCCACGGCGGCGTCGATGTCTTCGTGTGTGTTGTAGAAGTGCGGAGAGAAGCGCACAAGGCCCGCGCGGAGGCTGGCGGAGATACGCGCGGCTTTCAGGGCCTCCACCACTTCCTGGCCGGGACGGGTGGGGTGGTGGAACATGACGATTCCGGAGCGCACGGCGTCATCGGTCGGGGAATCGACGATGTATCCTCGATTTGCTACAGACTCGGCGGCGTGTCGTGAGTTCGAAAGCACGCTCTCAGCGATGTTTTCGATGCCCGCTTCTTCCAGGAGAGACAAGGCTGCGTCCAGACCCACCAGACCAAGGCCGTTCGGACTGCCTTCTTCGTAGCGCTGTGCGTTGGGCTTAGGCTCGAAGCGGGTTCCGTCGAAGTCCGTGACGTTGACGACGCTGACGGCGCCCATGTTGACCAGATGGATCCGGTCCAGCAGCGACGGCTTGATGTAAAGTCCCCCACAGCCATGCGGCCCCATCAGCCACTTGTGCGAACCGGTGGCGACAATATCGATGTCCAGTTCCCCAGCGTTCAGCGGCAGCGCTCCCAAGCCTTGAATGGCGTCGACGATCAAGATCGCGTCATGCGCCTTCGCCAGTTTCACAAACTCGGCGAGGTTGGCGCGGTAACCAGTCGTGAACTGGACCCAGGAGAGAGCGATGACACGTGTGCGGCTGTCCATCGACGCGGCGAAGAGTTCCGGGGAGAGTGTCCCATCGGCGTTCGGCGCCACGAGCCGGGTTTCCACGCCGCGCCAGGCCTGCGCCATCCAGGGATATGTGACGGCGGGATATTCACACGAAGCCATCACGACATTGTCGCCGGGTTCGAGGATCAGCCCATCGGCGACAATCGAAAGAGCGTGTCCTGTGTTGCGGGTAAAGGCGAGATCCTGATCGGGCACGCCCATGAGAGCGGCCAAACGCTTGCGAGCGCCGATCCATGCGGGGAAAAACTTCTCCATAAAGCACGCTTCCGGATCGAGGCTGGAAAACGTGATGGCTTCCGTGACTGCATCCACGACGCGGCGGGCGCTGGGCGAAACGGCGGCGTGATTGAGATAGATTCCGTTGGCGATGGAGTTTTGAAACTGGATGTTTCGGTAAAGATCTAAGGCTAAGGAGACGGGCATATTGGGCCTTCCTGCGACTAAATGCTATGCCGCTTGCTATATTCCGTGGGGGGCGCGTATAATGGAAGTATACCTGTCAATGAAAGGAGTGTAATTATGAACTCTCTGGACGCAGAGCTGATTCGCAACATCCGCCGCGAGTTCGGCAAACGACCGGTTGACACCACGCGTCTCGATATTCAAGTCACCAATGGGCGAGTGTCTCTGGGAGGCATGCTGTGTCGTTTGCGCGACCAGCCCACGATCGCCCTGGAAGAAGAGCTGGCGAAGATTGAGAAGGTCTTTATGCGCCATCCCCTGGTGAAGTCCTACACCAGCGCCGTCCGTATCATGAAGGACGAAGACAATAAGGAACACGAGGATACTCGCGGACGCATTCGAAATCACTAAACTCGCCTGCGCGATGTTTACCCATTGATTCCCGCGACATAGAGCGTTTTCTCGTTATTGTACGTCACCTGACCGGGAGCGCTCTTGCGGGGCTTGCGCACGTATTTCTTCAAAGTATAATCCACGGGGATCAGCGACGAGTGCTTGACCTCGCTGCGCGCCGCCACCAGCTCCGCTGCGTGGCGCAGCGCGGCGGGGGAAACGCTCGCCGGCCGGTTCTGTGAACGAATGACGCCGTGCGCCGATGTCGCGGCGCGCACGTGCAGCCAGATGTCCGATGAGGTGGCGACCTTCGTCGTGAGGTAGTCGTTCGCCGTTGCGTTTTCTCCCACCAAAATCTCCCAGCCGTCCGCCGACCGATAGGTCTTGATCTTGTGTCCCTCGTAAGGGGGAGGCGCGTCTCGGCGATCGCCTTTATCCGCTCCCTGCCGGGATTCGCGCAGCGAGAAGCGCTCGCCGAGGCGCTCGTGGATTGCCTCCACGGTCTCTTCCATCGTCGCTGCGTCAAGTTCCGTCTGCGCCGAAGCAATGGCGAGGATATCCGCAACAATCGTTCCCCGCCTCGATTCCAGCGCCTGGACGCTGTCACGCGCCTTGCGCGCCTTTTTGTAATAGCGCTCCGCGTTTTCCCGTATGGACAGAGTCGGGTCCAGCGTGATCGTCCGCATGGCGTCCGACGTTTCCGAATAGTAGTCCGGCGAGGTGACCGACGTCTGGCCCTTCACGATCGCGTGCGCGCTCGCCTGAATGATATCGCCATTTTGCTGGTATTCGTCCGCGCGCTCCGCGTTCTTCAATCCCCGGTCAATGTCTTCCAGGTCTCGGTCACGCTGCTTGCGTATCTTTGTCAGCGCCGCCTGGAGCGTGCTGCGCGCCTGCGTAAGCGTATCAAGACGCTCGATCGATGACGAGGCGTGATCGATGGCGATGCTGATCGAGTCCCGGCGATGCTGGAAGCGCTCGGGCACGGTGTGCAAGAGAATAGGGTACGCGCCCTGGGTGACGCCGTAATCGTCTGTCCAGATCATCGGCGCCCAGTCTCCCACCCGCAGCACGCTCAGCGCATCGTTGAGGCCGTACCAGAGCGATTGCTCGGTATATGGCGGCGTCGCGCGGGCGACGGCTTCACGGGCAAGAAAGGGGCTGACGCCGCCGTAAGTCGCCACGAGCCAGTCTGATCCGCTTGGCGCGTCGTACTCCGTCTCCGCGTCGCCTTCGTACGCCTCCAGTGGACTGCGTTTTCCCAGTTGCCGGGGCGGCTTGTGGTACTTGACGCCGGGCAGCACTTCGCGAAATCGGTTGATATCGCTCCCAATATGCTTGGCCGCGCCCAGGATCATGTGCGAGCCGTTCACTAAGATTA
This sequence comes from Capsulimonas sp., assembly GCA_025963815.1. GTDB lineage: Bacteria > Armatimonadota > Armatimonadia > Armatimonadales > Capsulimonadaceae > Capsulimonas. The sequence continues at coordinate 4,487 of JAOQAA010000049.1, read as the reverse complement.
AATTACTGTGGCGCCCCATGATCTCGGCGATCAGCGTCATGGTCTCACCGTCGTAGGTCCGAAACTCCAGAACGAAGATCCGCTCGCCCAGTCCGCTCGGCATGTCGGCGGCGACCACGCGCGCGCCGTCCAGATACTTGCGCAGCAGCATGCAGAACACGGGAGGCTGGGGTGGATTATCCCGGCGCAGCGACGTGAAGTGGATGCGTGCGTGATCGGGATCGCACGAGAGCAGCAGATCGTGCTTCGCGCCCATATTGTAGATCCGTAATACGAGGTCCAGCGGCGACGGCTGCGAAATCCGCTCGATCCGTCCGCCGGTGACGGTTTTGGAGATTTCATCGGTCACGGCGGCTAACATCAGTGCATCGAAAATCATGGCTTCCCAACTTCGCCGGTCTTGGCTGTCCTTATTATACCCGGTGGGGTTTTGACATGCCCCGGATGGAACGGGTATGATCTTAGCCGGGAAACTCTATGTACTTGCTTTATCTTCAGCTGGCCGTCGCCACGGCGTCGGCATTCGCCGGCGCGGCGCTGGGCGTCGGCATGGGGCGCGGTGGACGCGGCCGCTTGACGACCCTGGTTTACTGCGCCGCCGGCGTTCTGCTCGCCGTCACGCTGTTCGATATTCTTCCGGAAGCAAAGTCTGAGCTTTCCTGGCCCGCCTTTCTTATCGCCGCCGTGAGCGGCTATGGACTATTCTGGCTGATTTCGCACTATGTGGCCCATCTTTGCCCGGCGTGCTCCACGAGCATGCTGGACGAAGTCACGGCGGATCGCTGGAGCCGCTCCAGTATCCTCTTGATGGTGGCGCTCGCTATTCACTGCGCCATGGACGGCGTCGCCATCGCGGTAAGCGGCGAGGGAACACACGGCGCAAATCTTCCGGTGCTGATTGCCGTCTCATTTCATAAAGTGCCGGAAGGGATGGCCCTGGCGCTATATCTGCTGGGAGCGGGACATACGGCGCGGCGCGCACTTTTGTTTGCAATTCTGGTGGAGTCCACGACGCTGATCGGCGGGGTGCTGGGCGTCCAGCGCCTGATCGCCATTCCGGCAAGCTGGTTCGGTCTGCTGTTCGCGCATGTCGGCGGCGGGTTCTTGTTTTTGGTCGGCACGACGTTCCAGGATTTCGCGCACGGCTCCATCGCGGCGGCCCGGCGGCGGCCTCTGCTGCTCGGAAGCGGAATCGCCTTTTCCGTCACGGCGGCGCTGCTCTGGACCATCCATGTCCACGGTTTCTAAGCTCCTTCCTCTTTTTTCCTCAAATTCGTTCAAGCAAGCTTGACTCTCGTCGAATTTACAGGCTATACTCTCTCAAAGGTCGAATAGTATTTTTGGAGAGCTGCAAGCTATGAGAGACGTGAGTTCCGTCCTCCCCACAACTTTTGATAAGGATTGGTCTCTCGCCCGGCATCGCGCTTGGATTCAAGCGCGAGACCATGGGGACTGCTTGCGGCATCGGCATGCGCTCTACCACGTTCGCCTCCATCGGCACGTGCACGCGCTATGCCCACCAGTGTTTGAATGCTGACCCGCTTGACTGTCCCGCCTCCCGGCGGCTCTAGTCGAAGCGGTTTTTTTATTTTTGACCTTGTACAGATATCTTGTTTGTTGACGGCCCGGTGATCGGTGCGCGAAATGACGGAAAGGACTGGACTGTAGAGTTATGAGCCACGAAGTTCTTGTACTGAACAGTGACTATGAACCGCTGAATGTTTGTAACATACGGCGGGCGCTGCTGCTGCTTTATCTGGAGAAGGCCGATGTGCTGCATGTGCACGAAGGCGCGGACAGCCCGAAGCTGATGACGGGATTGGGCGATTCGTTTCCGGCCCCGTCCGTGCTTCGTCTGCGCTACCATGTCAAGCGGCCTCTGCCGGAGCTGAAGCTGTCCCGCCGGTCGATCTTCGCCCGGGACAACTACACCTGCCAATACTGCGGCGCCCAGTCCCGGGACTTGACCATCGATCACATCCTGCCCAAGCGTCACGGCGGCGGTATGCAGTGGGAGAACCTGGTCGCCTGCTGCCGGCGCTGCAATACGCGCAAGGCCGACAAACTTCTTCAGCACTCGGGCATGAAGCTGGCGCGCCCGCCCAAGCGTCCGCGTTACGTCCCGTACATCAGTCTGACCAAGTACATCAACGGCACCAAGAACGACGTGTGGCGCGACTACCTGCCCGTCTTCGGCGACGTCGGCGGCGACCGGGTGTACGCGGCCACGGCGTAAGTTAAGTTATTGAGCAACCGCAGCAATATTGGCCGGCGGTTTAAACCGCGCCTCCAAGAGCGCAGAAGTCCACCTTCGTGGACTACATATTCCTGAGCGATATCGCCTAAACGCTACGTTCTCTTTAGACGTTATCGTGTTTGATTATGTAACCCACCCGGTGGGTTTCTGCGAACTTTCAGGCGCGGTTTTAACCGCCAGCCGATTGTGTTTTTATCACTCGCTCTGGCTATTGTCGACAATTCTCATTTGGGAGCTCTCACACCCGCGCCAGCCGCGTCACCACCCGCGCCATTCTTTCCACCGTCTCCCGAACTTCTTCCTCTGTCGTCTCACGCCCTAGCGTCAGCCTCAACGCCGCTCCGCGCTCTTCGGACGCCGCGCCAATCGCCGCGAGCACATGGCTCGGTTCAATACTCCCCGATGTACAGGCTGATCCCGAGGACGCCGCCACGCCGGCGAGGTCCAGGCTGACGAGCAGCGATTCGGCGTCGAGATTGGGAAACGAGAAGTGGACGTTTCCCGGAAGGCGCAGGGTGGGGTGGCCGTTCAAAATCACGCCGGGGATACGCTCCCGAATGAACCCGATCAGCAGATCGCGAAGACGTGTTATTCGGGCCGTCGTCTCGTCCCTCTCGCGCAGCATCCAGCGCACGGCTTCTCCGAAGCCGACGATGGCGGCGACATTTTCCGTTCCCGCCCGTCGCTCGCGTTCCTGGCCGCCGCCATGGATCAGTGGCTCGATAGGAACGCCGTCGCGGACATAGAGGGCGCCGACGCCTTTCGGGCCGTAGATCTTATGGCTGGAGAGGGTAAGTAAGTCAACTCCCAGTTCGTGGACGTTCAGGGGATAGGCGCCGTATGTCTGTACAGCGTCCGAATGGAAATAGGCCGAATGATCGCGCAGAACGGCGCCGATCTTGGCGACGGGCTGCACCGTCCCAATCTCGTTGTTCGCATGCATGATCGAAACGAGCGTGGTGGTGGGCTTCAGCGCGGCGGCGACTTGCTCGGCAGTGACAAGTCCCTGCGCGTCGGGCGCCAGATACGTCGCCTAGAAGCCGAGTGTCTCTACAAATTGTGCGGTATGCAGCACGGCCTCGTGTTCGATCTGCGAGGTGATGAGATGCTCGCCGCGCCGACGGTTTGCAAGCATGACGCCCACGAGAGCCGCGTTGTCCGCCTCCGTTCCGCCGCTGTTAAAGTTTATCTCCGAAAATTCGGCGCCGATAGACTCCGCGACAATCGCGCGGGCCTCGTCGAGTGCGCGTTTCGCCCGCTGGCCTTCGGAATGCAGACTGCTGGGGTTGCCGAATCCGCCACGCTCCAGGAACGGCTCCATGGCTGCTTTGACTTCTGTGCGGATGGGAGTGGTGGCCGCATGATCGAGGTAAATTCGGGACTGCATGCGGGTATTGTACCCCGCAAACGAAAACGGCCTGTCCCAAAAGGGACAGGCCGTCGTGCGTGAAGTGAACTATTCAGCAGATGCAGGAGCGGCTGCTGCTGCGGCGCTGGCGGCGTCCGCCACAGCGGCGGCGCCGGCGTCTGCGTCGGCTTCAGCCGCCTGCGCGGTCTTGGAATAGTGCAGGGCTGCAATCGCCGTGTCGTCCGAAGTGGAGAACTCCAGCTTCGGGTTGTGCGGCAGATCCGAGACGTGCAGAACGTCGCCAAGCTTCATCTGGGAAACATCGACGTCGAGCTGGACGGGCAGGTCCTGCGGCTCGGCGTGGACGGTGATGGTTTCGAGCATCTGCTCCAGAAGCGCGCCCTGGGTTAACACTTCGACGGGTTCGCCGATGAGCTGGACCGTGACCTGCGCGGTGATCTTCTCACCCTTTTTGATCTGGTGCAGGCCGATATGCTCGAAGCTGCGGCTGATTGGGTTTCGGACCAGGTTATCGACAACGACGGTGAGCGTCTTTGCATCGCCTTCGACTGTCAGGTCGATAACCGTGTTCATGCCGGATTCCGAGAGCAAAATCTGTGAGATGGCCTTTGCCGGCACATCAATGTTGACGGGCTCAAGGCCTTTGCCGTAGATGACTCCGGGGACACGCCCCTGTCGGAGCCTCAGTTTTCGCTCGCCTTTGGACAAGCTGCCGCGCTTGGCTGCCGTAATATTCATAGAAATCTCCTTGATTCGCTGCATCATTATGCCCTATTTTGGAGACTCCTGAAACACCGCCTTGATCATCGGCAAAAATTTAGTTCGTCTGGCCTCGATTTGAGGCGCTTGTTCGGGAGGAGA
>JAOQAA010000710.1 GCA_025963815.1 Capsulimonas sp. | reverse complement strand
AATAAGTCCATGTTACAATAAGCCAGCGTGTTTATATAGAATTCTTCTTATATTAACACGAAGTTGAAAGACTTTTTTTGAAACGTGTTTACCTACGAAGTGAGACCTAATCGGGCAGGCGAGATATAAATCACGCCTGCCCGATCTCTTAGTAGAGGATATTTTCAAAAAAATATTTCCCCTTGTCGGAGTAAGTGACAAATAGCTGTCACTTGCGTTCCGCTACAATGTACTCATGGAGTTCGCAGCAGCGAGTAGCGTTTGGTATTGACCGAGCGAGGATCAAATCAGAGCAAAGGAGGGAACATGGGATATTCGCCGGTGGAAGTGAAGGTGTGGAGTGCGTTTGCGTGCTTTACGCGACCGGAAGCCAAGGTGGAGCGGGTGTCGTATGATGTGATGACGCCGTCGGCGGCGCGGGGGGTGCTGGAGGCGATCTTTTGGCATGCGCCAATGAAGTGGCGCGTGCGAGAAGTTGTGGTGCTGAATAAGGTCAAGCACTTTTCACTGATGCGCAATGAGGTGAAGTCGAAGGCGTCGGCTCGGAGTGAGGGACTGAACATCGGCGATGAGCGGACGCAGAGGCATACTCTGGGGCTGCGGGATGTCGCTTATATTATTCGCGCGGATGTGTGGCTGCCAGAGGGCGCGGCGGACGATGCTTATGTGAAGTACCGAGACCAGTTCCGGCGGCGGGTCAATCGCGGGCAGTGCTTTCAGCGTCCGTATCTGGGATGCCGGGAGTTTGCGGCGGAGTTCGGGCCGGTGGATGGGACGGAGAAGCCCATCGATGTGTCCGAGGATCTAGGGCTGATGCTGTTCGATATCGCCTACGCGCCTAAGGAGAATATCCCTCGGTTCTTTGACGGGCGTTTGGAGAACGGCGTCCTGCGCGTGCCGCAGGAATTGTATGAGGAGGGTGTCGGATGATCTTGCAGCAGCTCTATCAAGACGCCGCCAATATTCTGGGCGGCGAAATGCCTCCGCCTATGTACGATCGCAAACCAGTGCGGTGGGTGATCCTGCTCAAGCTGGACGGGACGTTGGAGGGTGAAGGGTTTATCTCTCTCGGCGGCGACAAGGAAACGAAGCGTGGACAGCCGCGCATGGTTCCTTATGTGGGGCGCACTTCCAGCGTCCGCGCCATTCTTCTGTCGGATTCGCCAGCGTATGTGTTGGGCTTTGGACCGGAAGACCGAAACGCCGCGAAGAAGCATGAGGCGTTCAAGGCGCTGGTGAAGCAGTGCGCGGAGGAGACCAACGATCCCGCAGTACAGGCAGTCTCTGTGTTTCTGTCGCAGTGGAGTTTAGAACTTGGCCTTGTTCCCTCTGAATTGATGCCGGCGGACTTGATTACGTTTCGGGTGGACGGGGAGTGGGTCGTGGACGATCCGGCGGTGCGTCAGTTCTGGGCGCGTTCGGCGCGGGCGGAAGGCGATGTGGAATCGGGAAGCCAGTGTTTGGTGACGGGAGTGTTCGGTCCGGTCGAAAAGAGTCTACCGGGGATGATCAAGCGCGTACCGGGCGGGCAGACGAGTGGGATCGCGATAGTGTCTGCCAACGAGGATGCGTTTGAGTCGTATGGTCTGACACGGGCGCAAACGTCGCCGATCTCGCGGGAAGCAGCGGAGACATTTACCAAAGCACTGAATCACCTGATTGTGACAAGGGAAACTCATATCACTATCGGCAATTTGGTCTATGTGTTTTGGGTGGATAAAGGGGACGCCAACGATCTGATTACCTTTCTCGACACCCCTGATCCCGACCGGGTGCGGGAGCTTCTCAACGCGGCGCGCTCGGGCGAACGCAAGCATCTCTATGTGGACGACCGCAAGTTCTACGCCTTCGCGCTCTCGGCGAGCGGGGCGCGGGCGGTGGTGCGCGACTGGCTGAAAACCACAGTGAGCGATGCGCGTGGGCGTCTAGCGCATTGGTTTGCATCCCACGAGATGATCTCGTACGACGGCCAGGATACATCGTACTTCAGCATATACAAACTCGCGGCTAGCGTCTACCGAGACGCCCGCAAGGAGATGGACAACCAGACGCCTCAGGCATTGCTCCGCTCCGCTCTCCACGGCGACGCCGTCCCGCGCACGCTGCTCGCCAAGGCGGTGATGCGATGCCGCGCCGAACAACGCGTCACTCATCCGCGCGCCGCTCTTATCAAAGCCGCACTCTTATCTCTGAACCCCAATTACACTTTGGAGGACGCACAACGCATGACGAATTTAGACCATGGGCGCGAAGACGCCCCTTACCTGTGCGGCCGGCTTTTCGCGGAGCTGGAGGCGATCCAACGCGCCGCGCTTGGGCCTATCAACACAACCATGATTGACCGCTACTTCGGCGCGGCGTCCACCACGCCGTCCAAGGTACTTTCGAGCTTGGTCGCACACGCCAATAAAGCACACCTGCCGAAAATCCGTAAGACGCGCCTCCCCGCATATCTTGCGATGCAGGAACGCCTGGAGCAAATCCTGAAGCCGATGACTGCTTTCCCCAAAACGCTCACCCTGGAAAACCAGGCGGCGTTTATCCTTGGCTTCTACCATCAGCGCGCTGAAAACCGCGCGGATATCGCGAAAGCAAAAGACCGCAAGGCGCGCGGAGAAGCGACGGAGCAAGAAGCGGCGCTCGCCGAAATCGACAACAATATTGAAAACTAAAGTAGGAGCATAAACGTGTCCGATATTAAAAACTGCATCGACCCCGGCAAGCGCTACGACTTTGTCTTGCTCTTCGACGTCACCGACGGCAACCCCAACGGCGACCCCGACGCCGGCAACATGCCGCGCACCGATCCCGAAACCATGCACGGCCTCGTTACCGATGTCTGCTTGAAACGCAAGATCCGCAACTTTGTCGCCCTCACCAAAGACAAAGAAGAGGGGTACGGCATCTATGTCAACGACCAGGGCATCGCGCTCAATACGCTGCACCAGGAAGCATACGATGACGCCAAGATCAAATCGACGGGCAGTAAGCAGACTCGCAAGGATGTGGAGAGCGTTCGCGAGCGCATGTGCCGTCGCTTCTTCGACGTGCGCACCTTCGGCGCCGTCATGACCACGGGCGTCAACGCTGGACAGGTGCGTGGCCCGGTACAACTCACCTTTGCACGTTCCGTCGACCCCGTGATCCCAGTGGACGTCACCATAACCCGAGTCGCCATCACCAAACCCTCGGACGCCGAAGTCGTCGTGACGGAAACCGACGGCGGCAGTCAGACCTCCGGCAAAGCCACGGAGATGGGCCGCAAGTCCATGATCCCCTACGGCCTTTTTCGGGCCCACGGCTTCTTCACGGCGCCATTCGCCAAGCAAACCGGTGTTACCAGCGAAGACCTCGAACTCTTCTGGACTGCCCTCATCAACATGTGGGACCTGGACCACTCCGCCAGCCGGGGCCAAATGTCCTGTCGCGGCCTGTATGTCTTCGCCCACGAAAACGCGCTCGGCAACGCGCCCTCGCACAAGCTGTTCGAAAAGATCGACGCCAAATTCCAACCCACCGAAGAGACCGTCGTCCCCCGCCGATTCAGCGACTACAAAGTCCAAGTCAACGACGCCGACCTCCCGTCGGGCGTCACTCTGATTCGCCTGACGGAAGGCTAACCCCATGCCGCGCGAACCACAAGTGATTTATCCCGCTTCAAAAGGTTCGCGTGGCGCTCTCGATGGCGACCAATTCACTTTTCTGCCGACCCGAGCAATATTTTGGTTTCGGCAAAGAGCGATTCCATCGAGAGTGAACCGTTGCACCGGGCTTCGAAGCCCGGTGAGGATTGAAACCGAAAGCTCTCGCCTCGGCTTTACCAGCTGTAC
>JAOQAA010000679.1 GCA_025963815.1 Capsulimonas sp. | reverse complement strand
ATCCGTGAGTAAGCCGTCGCTCAGGTCCATGGCCGCGCGCACCTGCCCAGACTGCACACGTACGCGGGACGCCATCAAGCGCGGCTGCGGCCGTCGGTGCTGATTGAGTACGTCCTTGTCTACCTTCTCCGCCTTCGGCAGTCCATACTCTTGCAGCAGGGTCAGGCCGGCGGCCGAGTCGCCAAGCGAGCCGGTGACCAGCAGCACATCGCCGGGCCGAGCTCCGGAGCGGATGAACGCCTGTCCGGCCGGGACGCTCCCCATCAGGGTCACGGAGATCACCATACCGCCGGACGTACTGTTGGTGTCGCCGCCGGCGAGACGTGCGCCGTAGCGATTGAGACAATCGGAAAACCCGTCATAAATGCGATCCAGCGTTTCGACGGTTTCTTCTGGATTAAAAGCAATCGAGAGAAACGCGAAGGTAGGCTCGGCGCCCATCGCCGCGATGTCGGACAGATTGACCGCCGCCGACTTCCAGCCGATGGAGTACGGATCGCTCCAGTCGCGCCGGAAATGGACGTCCTCCACGAGCATATCCGTGGTGACGACGGTTTGCAGTCCCGAAGGCGTTTCAAAGATCGCGGCGTCATCACCGATCCCCAAAATCAAGCCATCGCCGATCGCGCCCGCGTGGGTGCTTCTCAGCCGTTCGATAAAGCCTTCTTCGCCGCCGATTTCTTTGATGTTCATAGTTTGAGTGACCTATCCGCCCCTAAGTGACCCACCCCGGCGCTTCGCGCCATCCCTCCCGTGTTACACCCACCCCGGCCTTCGGCCCCCCTCCCGCAACGGGAAGGGAGTTCAGAAATTAGCGTAGACGGCTTGCGTCAGAACTGTTCTTCCAAACCCTTCCCGTTGCGGGAGGGGTGGCGCGAAGCGCCGGGGTGGGTCATAACGGCGCCTGAAGCGCAGGAGTCCATAGAACAAAAGCCCGATGCAATTGCATCGGGCTTTTGTCGGTTTCACTTGCCGGAATGCAAATGCCTATCCTTCGAGCAGGGCCAGCGGGTTCTGGAGAACGCGCTTGATCTCCTGAAGGAGCTTTGCGCCGACGGCGCCGTCCATCACACGATGGTCGCCGCTGAAGGTGATATTCATCCGATCACGCACGGCGATGGTGACGCCGTCCGCCAGGACAACGGGCTTCTTGACGATGCTGGACACAGCCAGGATCGCGCCCTGCGACGGATCGATGATCGCGATGAAGTTCTCGACATCGAAGCCGCCCAGGTTGGACACCGTGAAGGTGCCGCCCGTGTAGTCATTGGGAACGAGCTTGCCGTCGCGGGCCTTCTTGATCAGCTCTTTGGCGTTCTGCGCAAGCTTGCGCAGCGGGAGCTGGTCGGCGCCGCGTACCACGGGAACGATCAGGCCGTCATCAAGCGCGACGGCGATGCCGACGTTGATCCCATTGCCAGGAACGATCGAATCGTCCTTGAAGGAGGCGTTCGCGCCGGGAACCTTGACCAGGGCCTTCGCCGACGCCTTCACCACGAAGTCGTTGAGCGAGATCTTGACCAGCGTCTCATCGTAGGCGTTGAGCTTCTCGCGCAGCGCCAGCGCTTCGGTCATGTCGACTTCGGCGGTGATGTAGAAGTGCGGGATCGTCGTCTTGCTTTCGACCATGCGCTTCGCGATCGTGCGCCGCATCGCGGACAGCTTGATCGGCGCGGCGGCGGGCGCCGCAGGAGCGGACGCCGTGGCTGCAACAGGCGCGGCGGCTGGGGCAGACGAGGCGGTCTTCAGGAAGTCCGTGACGTCGGCTTCGATGATGCGTCCGTTGGGACCGGTGCCGGAAACGCGGGCGATGTCCACACCCTGCTCACGCGCCACACGGCGGGCCAGCGGGGAGGCTTTCAGACGCTCGCGGCCGTTGCCGCCCGCGGGCGCCGCCGTGACGGGCGCTGCGGGACGCGCGGGCTTCCACGTGCTGGTTTCGACGCCCTTAGGGGCTGCAGGTGCGGCTTCCGCAGGCTTGGGAGCCGGAGCGGCGGCGGGAGCAGCCGCGACAGCGGCCGGCTTATCGCCGATAATGGCGATGGGCTGGCCGACCGGAACGACGGCGCCGGGCTGGACCTGGGTGTGCAGGACGCCCGCTTCCTCGGCCTCGACTTCGACATTGCTCTTATCGGTCTCGATTTCAGCGATCACATCGCCGATCGAGACAGTTGCGCCATCGGGCTTGAGCCATTGGAGAAGGGTGCCCTCCTCCATCGCGTCGCCCATCTTGGGCATAATCACTTCTGACATAAGTTATTCTCTGTGTCCGCCTCTAAGAATTGCGCGCCAGGGTTCGCTTGACGGCGGCAATGACGTCGGCTTCATGCGTAACGGCCAGCTGTTCCAGAGCGCGCGAGTACGGCATCGGCACAAATGCGCCGGCGACGCGCTCGACGGGAGCGTCCAGATAATCGAACGCCTTTTCACTGATCTGCGCGGCGAACTCACCGGCGATGCCGTAGTAGAGCCACTGCTCCTGGACGACGACCGCATGATGGGTCTTCTTGACGCTCTCGATGATCGTGTCGATATCGAAGGGCATCAGCGAGCGCAGGTCAATGACTTCGGCGTCGATGCCTTCAGCCGCGAGCTGCTCGGCCGCCGCGAGCGAGATGATCGTGCCGCGTGAGTAGGAGATGATCGTGACATCCTTGCCCTTGCGCTTCACATCGGCGACGCCGATCGGAACGATGAACTCAGGATCCGTCGGGACATCGCCCTTGCTGCCATACAAGCCGGCGTGTTCGGTGAAGACGACGGGGTTGTTGTCACGGATGGCGGCTTTGAGCAGGCCCTTGGCGTCAGCGGGCGTCGCAGGGGCGACGACCTTGAGGCCGGGGGTGTTCGCATACCAGTGCGCGAGGTCCTGGGAGTGCTGCGCCGAAAGCTGGACGCCGACGCCGCCGGGCCCGCGAAGGACACACGGGACGTTGTACTGTCCGCCGCTCATATAGAGAATTTTCGCCGTGTGGTTGATGATCTGATCCCACGCGACCAGCGCGAAGTTCAGGGTCATGAACTCGATGACGGGACGCATGCCCATCATCGCGGCGCCCGTGGTCAGGCCGACCATGGCGGCTTCGGAGATCGGAGTATCGACGATCCGCTCCGGGCCATACTTGTCGAGGAAGTTCTCGGTGATCTTGAACGTTCCCTGGTATTGGCCGATTTCCTCGCCCAGCAGGAAGACGTTTTCGTCCCGATCTAGCTCTTCGCCGAGCGCCATGCGAATGGCTTCACGGTAAGAGATGTTGACAGTCTCGCCGACATCCTTCATCTCACCCGAGCGAGTCGCCGCCGACACCGCCAGGATATCCTTCTCTTCTTTGGTCGTCGCGGGCGCAACGGCGCCTTCGCCGCTCGACGCCAAAGGAGCAGCTGGGGCCGCGCCGTTGGAGCTTGCGGACGCGCCATTGCTGGTCACGGCGGCGTCGCCAATGATGGCGATCGGCTCGCCAACGGGCACGGTGGCTCCGGGCTGAACTTTGGTGTGCAGAACGCCGGCCTCTTCGGCCTCGACTTCCACGTTGCTCTTGTCGGTCTCGATCTCAGCGATCACATCGCCGATCGAGACAGTTGCGCCATCGGGCTTGAGCCATTGGAGAAGGGTGCCCTCCTCCATCGCGTCGCCCATCTTGGGCATAATCACTTCTGCCATAGGATGTATTTTCTCTTCTAGTCGACGTAAACGTCCTGGGTCAATTCTTCGGGAGCGCAGACGGGGCTATTCTCGGCGAACTCAGCGGCGACGCGCGCGATTTCCAGAGCGGACTTGTCCAGCTCATCATGCTTGGCGTCGGTCAGCGTGCCGCGCTTGCGAAGCGCATCGCCCAGAATGTTGATCGGATCGCGCTTCTTCCACTCTTCCAGCTCCGAGGGATCACGGTAGGTGATCTGGGTCGCGGCGCCGTCAGCGGCGCCGTGTCCCACATAGCGGTACGTGACCGCCTCCAGGAAGTAGGGAGCGGGGTTGATGCGCATCTCGTCGATGATCTCCTGCGCGACCTTACGCACCGCGAAGTAATCCTGGCCATCGACCTTGGAGTTCTTCATGTTGTAGGAGTCGGCGCGGGAGGAGAGATCGGTGTTCGCCGAATGGCGCTCGACCGAGGTTCCCATCGCGTATTTGTTGTTTTCGAGGACGTAAAGGATAGGCAGTTCGTAGAGGGCGGCCATGTTGAGGGCTTCGTGAAAGGCTCCGGCGTTCATCGATCCGTCGCCTAGGTAACAAACACAGATGTTTTTGTTTTCCTTGAGCTCGTTCTTGTACTTGAGAGCCCATCCGATGCCGACCGCGAGCGGGACGTTTCCGCCGACGATACCGTATCCGCCCGCAAAGCCGTTGGCTTTGTCGAACAGGTGCATCGATCCACCCTTGCCGCGAGAGATTCCGGTGCTTTTACCGTAGATCTCAGCCATAACGGTGTTGGGGTCGCTGCCGAGGATCAAACAGTGTGCATGGTCCCGGTAGGAACTCAGGACTTGGTCGCCTTGCTTGCAGGCTTCGAGAACGCCCAGGGAAACTGCTTCCTGGCCGATGTACAAGTGCAGGTAGCCGCCCACCTTGCCCGCGCGGAATGCGCGATTGCACTGCTCTTCGAAATGACGCACTTCCAGCGCGCGCTGGTACGTCAAAAGGAGTTGATCGTCGCTGAGATTGAGCGCCGCGATTACGGCCTCGGAGTCCGCGACGAGCGCGTCCTTGATCTCGGCGCCATGCGCGTCGTACTTTGTGCTGCCGCGAGTTTTAAGAGCGGCGGGGCTGGCTGCCATAGGGGATAAAACCTCTTAAATAGGGTGTTGCTCTGAACTCAGATTGGTCAAATAGGGCGTTGCTCTGGGACAACCCGCCTATTATAGCCGACTTTGGCTTGGCGATTCAAGTGGCGGAAAAGATTCATGATTGCGAGTAAAGGAAACCGTTCCCAGCCTCCGTATGCTACCATAAGAAACCGACACAGAAAAGGCCGATTTTCATGCGCACACGTCCCCATATTCTCATTCTCGCGACCGCCTCCGCCATCGTCGCCGTTTGCGGCCCCGGCTGCGCCTCAAAATCACATTCCGCCGCTCAGATGGGCCGCCCCATGACCGCGACGGAGCGCGCAATGGTGACGAAGGCAGCCGAGCTGATGGCGAAGAAGGGATTGAAAGAAGAGGCGACGCTCACGACGAGTCTGCTCGGCAAGGGAATCTGGCGGTCGGCCACGGACACAGATATCTACATGAAACAAGCCGAGCAGGACGGCGGCACTCCATACGCCTACACCCTCTCCGAAGGCAAAAATCCCAGCGCCATCGTCCTCGCCCCGCGCTTCTTCAATGAGACGACCGAAACCGCGCGCGCTTCGCTGATGCTCCATGAGCTGGGACATTACCGGGTATACGTCAAAACCGGCCGCTCGGACGAAACGGACGGCTACAAAGCCCAGTACGACGAGAACAAGAAACTCGGCATGGGCGAAGAATCCAGCCTCCCCTACTTCGCCATGCTCGACGGCGTCGTGGAGTATGTCGTTCCAAAATACCCCGAATACAAGAACTTCTCCGATGTCAAAGGCTACATGAACACGCCGTAATTGCGATTATGAGCACACCCAAACATATTGTCGCCGTCGCCGGCCTTGTTTCAGATGAACAGGGACGCGTTCTGATGCTCCGCAGTCCACGCGGGGATTGGGAATTTCCCGGCGGTCAGGTCGAGGAAGGCGAGAGTTTGACGGACGCGTTAGCACGCGAAGTGCTGGAGGAGACGGGCATTCGCGTCGCAGTTGGCGCACTAGTAGGCGTTTACTCGAACGTGAAGTCGCATATCGTGATGTTCGACTTTCTTTGCAGCTATGTGAGCGGCGAGCCGACATGCAGTTCCGAGAGCATACAAGTCGAGTGGGTAGCAAGAGAAAAAGCAATTTCGCGCGTGATTCGCGCCCCCATCCAGGATCGCTTAAGGGATATGCTGGAATTCGATGGGCAAGTGGTGTATCGATCATATGCGTTCCATGCAGACCAAGTCCACACCGAATACATTGTCCACGAGGATAGACATCTTTGACCGTTTGCGACGGCTCTCACGCGATATGTTTACTCAAGCCACTGACGCGTTCCCACTGGGATAGGAAGGACTGGCGCAAAGCCCGACAAGGCGTCCAGGATGCGACGGATGGTGAGGTCGCTGATGGGACGCGGCAGGGCCTCGATAGAAAAGTACGCGCAGTCCGTCGTCTCGTCTTGATCGGCGCGGGGGCGTTGGTCGTCGGATGCGCTCCGGCACAAAAAGACGAAGTGGTGACTATCATTTTCGGCGGCGTAATAGATTCCCGTGAGACGTTCGGCGATAACGCGCATGCCCGTTTCCTCGAAAACTTCGCGGACCGCAGCGTCAGTCACAGATTCCTCACTCTCCACCGCACCGCCTGGTATCTCCCAGTTTCGCCTCCCATAGCTATGCTTGACAAGCAGCACGCGGCCGTTGGAGTCTTGGATGACTGCCGCCGCCCCCAATATTTTCTTCGGCCATCGTGGGAGAGCGTCTGACGGGATCTTCTTTTCCGCCGCCATCTGCTGGATATCAGCGATGGTGACTGTGTCCAGTCCAGCGATAACCATGTCGGCGTGCGCGAGGGATGTGTGGCGCGTGAGTTCATTCGGAACGGCGATACAGTAAATTCCCGCCGCCTTTGCGGCGGCGACGCCGTTTGGGGAATCTTCGAGCGCCACGGCTTCTTCGGCGTTCACATTCAAAGCCGCCAGCGCAGTTAAGTATAGTTCGGGATCGGGCTTCGCAAGAGCAACTTCGTCGCCGCAGTGGATGGTATCGAAGTAGTGGACGATCCCTAGCTGTTCAAGATAGCCGACAACCCAGCTTCGAGGCGAGCTGGAGGCGACGCCCAGCGGTAGACCTTGCAATTTGGCGTCGTCTAGCAGGGATTGTACGCCGGGAAGGAGCGTCTTCTCCTGCATTAGCTTCAAGAAATGCGTGCGGCGCTTTGCGCGCACGGCGACGCGGTCTATCGGCTGCCCGAACCGTTCTTCCAGATCGTCATAAGGCGTTTTGGAAATCGTCGACGCGCCTCGCCCGATGATCGAGGCCCATTCGTGAATGGGCAGATCAAATCCAAAATCCTGATACGCTCCGAGCCACGCCAGGTATTCCGGCATTTCCGTGTCTAATATGAGACCGTCGAAATCGAAAATTATCGCTTTGATCATAGCGCCAGGCATGCTTCCGCCGCCAGCCAGAACAGTTTTTCGCGCGCCGTTCCGTGGTTTTGCCAGCCCCGATTGTCCCAGACTTCGCCGCCGACGTCATCCCCGCCATACAGAAGCTGGCCGAACTCCACATGACGAAACTGTGCGACGGCAAAGAAGGCCGACGCCTCCATCTCCACGCAAACACAGCCTTCGTCCCGGCGGCGCTGGACCTTAGCGGGAGTCTCACGATACAGCGCATCCGTCGTCCAGGTTTTGACGGGCAGATAATCCGTCCCGTGCTTGAAAAGCGTTTGCTCGATGGCCGTCACCGCCGATGCGCTCGCGGCGACTTCGCGACTGGGCGCGATGTAATGATAGGATGTCCCCTCATCGCGAACGGCCGTATGCGGAACCAGAACGTGCCCCATCGCGATAGCGCTGTCCAGCACGCCGCAGCCGCCACAGGCGATAAACTTGGTGCAGCCCATCGCGATCACCTCGTCGAGCAGGGCGGCCCCGAGGGGTGCGCCGACGCCAGGGTGGAACACGGCCAGACGCTGCCCTTGAAACTCGATCTCATAGACGGGATGTGGTCCGATTTCACTGCGCAGAGTGTGCAGAATAGTCGCTCCATGCTCGTCGCTCAAGGCGGTGAGAACCTCTTGAAAGAAGCAAACGACAGCGTGTTTTGGAACGTCTCGGGCAGCATAGATGCGATTCGGCTCAATCACGGCGATGGGTTCGGCATC
>JAOQAA010000676.1 GCA_025963815.1 Capsulimonas sp. | reverse complement strand
CTTGCCCTTCTTTGCCGTCGCCGCCAGGGGGTTTCGATCCAGAATCAGATCGACGCCTGAGGCTCCGCGCAGCTCGTCCGCGCCATCTCCAGAGACAATTGGTCTTGTGAGAAACTTATTCGTCGTCGTGTGGTAAATCGTTTCGTTTTTGCCGGAGACAGCGTAAACGCCGGAGAAGATGAGTTTCTTCTTTTCAAATGGACGATGCTCCTTCACAATCGCTTTGATTTTGTCCGGCTGCTGTATCCGCACCGTCGTGTCATAGACCGAAAGGAGACCCGTATAAGTGATTTCCTTGGAATCCGGGGAGGTCTGCTCTCCAAGAACGATGCTGTACTTTGTCTGGACCTGGATCGTGCGAGCGTGCGCAAGCGGGGTTTCTTCGGCAAGCGCGTTCACAGGCAGGATCGTGAACAGCGCGGCGCAGGCGGCCGCGAGCGTCGTATGGCGGCGATAATTTAGGTGATGGATCATCGGTCTATATTCTTTCTTTGTTTTTGCAGAATTGCGAGCGTTATTCAAATCGGGTGGAGGAGACGCCGGTTGTCTTTCGGATCATTTGCAGCGTGGACCCGATTACGGCGGCGGCGAATGTCAGACCGACGCCGATTACGGCGTAGTAGGCTGGGGCCGGCGTCGTCACGCTGTGGTTTGGCGTCAATGCGGAGACGAGCAGTGCGGAGACGGCGTAGCCGAAGCCTGCGGAAAAGATCGTGACCGAGGCCAGCGGCGCCGCTGCTTCGTACGCGACGACTTTGCGCAGATCGCTGATCGGCATTCCCACCAGACGCAGCAGTCCGAAGACACGCTTTCGGTCGATCATCGCGATCGCCGCCGCGACCGCCAGACTGCATCCGGCAATGACGATACTGAGAAAGGCGCCGAGATAAGCAAGTAAGGCCAATTCCCGGATGAATTTTCCTCCCCCCCCGTGAATCTCGCTGCGTGTGGAAGGTGGGATGTTACTGGGAGCCGTCCGCATCATGACCGTTCGCGCTCGTTCCATGGAATCCCGGGCGCCGTCGGTGATCACCATGATGAGCAGTGGTTTCATCACCGTCGCTTCCGTCGAGGGAATATCGATGGGCGTGATCGTCGTTACAGCCTCGCGGCTGGAGAAGACGTACGAATCCGTGGAGAAACCCGCGTATTGAGATTTGTTCGAGCACGGCGGCAGTCCAAGCGCCGCAGTGCCAGAGCAGGGAACGATGTCGATGGTCGGCGGCAGGCCGCGTTTCTGTAAGAACTGATCCGAAGGCCGGTAAGCAACCGAGACGCTCGTCACCCCACGCGTTTTTTTCAATTCCGCGACCGACCGCCGCACTCTCTCCGAAGTATACGGAATGCCGGTTATGCTGGCGGCCAGTCCGTTTTTGGGAAGAAGGCCGGGCTTTTCCAGAATAGCTCCCGGATCTTCCGCGCTGATGAGTCCGAAGAAAAAGCTGACCATAAAGATCGCCAGCACCAGGCCGCTCGCCGCTCGGAAGGTGGCGGCGGGCGCGCTCAAGATACGCTTCGCCGCAATCAGGCCTGCCGAGGATTCGGCGCGCCGCGCCAGGATGCGGCTCGCCTGGTACGTCAGCCAGGGGCCGGCCGCAAGTACGCCCGCCGCGGAGCAGAGAAAGCCGACGATCGTGACTGGTGTTCCGAAGCCCCCATTCGCTCGTCCGTGGTTTGTCACAAGCATGGCCAGCACGATCAAACCCAGCCCAAGTATGAGTGGAGCGAGACGGATTGCGGCAGGCTTGCGTTCCTGGATCAGTCGGGCCGCTCCGAGCGGTGAGACGCCCAGGCGAAGAACGCCGATGACTGCCGCCAGTGTAGAAACCAGCGTCATGCCGAGGATGATCGCGAGCTGAGCGAGGGAAGACAATGCAAGGTCGCTGGGCAAAAAGCTCTCACCGGACAGCGAGATTGACGCCGCCGCCGGACGAATGGCCTGCGCGAGCAGGACTCCCGCAATTGCGCCGATGGCGCTGACGATTGCCGTTTCCATTCCGGCGAGCGCGCCAATCTGACGAGAGGATGCGCCGATCAGTCTCAGCGTGGCGAAGCGCTCATTGCGGGCGGCGGCGCCAAGCTGGCTGACAATCGAAATCAATACGACCACGGGGAGCACCATGGCGATGGCGCCGATAATGATCACGGTTTGATAGATTGCCGCAAGTTCGCTTGGCCGCCGGTCGAACCCATGGATGAATTGTGGGTTGGATCGTGAACGCACCCAAGATGTCTCTTGGCCTACGACTACGGCCAGAGTATTCGGATTGCCGAGGGCGTTTTGATCGATCACGCCTGCCTGCGTCTGTCCGAAGCGGTCGGCCAGTTCATCGCGGGGCGTGATTTTGAGCAAATGCGCGAGGGCGGGGGAGACCAAGTATTCGCCCGGCTGAGGAGCACGGGGAGTTCCAGGAACAACGACGCGGCTTTCCGGCGTCGCCGCTATGTCGAGCCGTAAGATCGTGGCGTCGCCAAAATGTTCCTGAGAATGTGCGATCAGCGCCGTGGATTTGTCCAGAGTGACTTTGCCATTACTGCTCATTTGCCTGCCTTGCGCATTGGTTAGCCAGGCGCCCCGGACGTCGCGGCGCTGAATGCCGGCGGAAATGCCTAGCAATAGGAGAATGAGCGTCGTTCCAATAGCGATCCCAGCGACGATCCCCAGCAGCCGATCCAGGGAGCCTCGGCTTCCACGCAGCGCCAAGCGGATTAAAAACGAGTTCATTGGTGTTCTCCCGGAATTGCGCCCATGCCAACGCCATTAATCGGGGATCTTGTGAACTGTCCCTCT
>JAOQAA010000574.1 GCA_025963815.1 Capsulimonas sp. | reverse complement strand
GATTATCTTGAGTGTTGAAGGCGTCTGAGAAAGCATTTTTAGCAACCGTAACGTCCCCCATGTACGACCATGGACCATCCAGGGACTTCGAGACGAAAACACCTCCGCGCCTGACGCCGCTCACAGTGATAGCATAGCGGCCATCCTTCAGTTGCAGCGGCGTCACGTTGTGACCTTTTCCGCCATCAATGTCCGGCCAGCACAAGCCCCGGTCGGTATACGGTCCATAAAGGTGAGTGCTTGTAGCGTGAATGGCGTGTGAGTCCCACTGCCATCCATTATGCCCATCAGCCTGATTCCAGCGACTTGCGAACATATGGTAGACGCCGTCGGGTCCCTTGATAATGCCGCCATCCCAATAGACATAATCGGACAGGGTCTTGTCTTCCAATCCGTTCGATTGATCGCGCGGCCCCACCTGAGAAGCCCCCCAACATATTGAGGACAGGGACCCAGTACTCGGCGTCGCATTAAAGTAATCCATAAACTGATATGCAGCATTTACTATCGCATCTTTACTCTTATCTTTAAGACCCATGGATTTGCCGCCAAGTTGGGCAGTGAGTGACGGCGCCCCATGACAAGCCTGGACGGTCGTCGCTATTGTGAGTGACGCCGTCAGAAAGGGCGCTATCGCGATGACACATCTCCTCGAATTTGTAATGCGTAGACGCAGCAGTTCTTTCACGTATTAATCCTTAGCATGGTATGAGCTGGTCGCCACGAAGCCCCCTTCATGACTCGGCAGTCATCGACATTATCTCGCTGCTTCTATTGCGTAACAGCGCGTATGACGAATGTCGCGGGGGCGAGGCCGGGCGCCCTGGCCGTGACCACGATCTTCCCCGGCCCCTTAGCTCCCACATCGACCAGGCAGTGGCCGTTGAAGGCGCGCCGCTGGGTTGCCTTGTCCGGCGAGTGGTCGCTCGGATCGCCATTGCCGACGCCGACGATCCGCCCAGGTCCGGTGACGGAGAACGTCACCTGGTTCGATGCTGTCGGCATAAAGTGTCCGTGCGCATCGATGACGGTCACGGCCACCGGAAGCACATCCTCGCCGTCGGCAAGGATGGTTGTGTCATTCGCGCTGAGCCTCAGGGCAGACGGCGCGCCGGAGGTCACCTCGGTGTCGGTCGCGATCAGCTTCCCGGCCTTGTCGTACGCCTTCACCATCAGCGTTCCCGGCGCGTAAGGGACGCTCCAGGAGACATGCCCAACAAATGGCTTGTCCTTCACGCCCAGGCTCTTTCCGTTCAGGAAGAGCTCGACGCGAGAACCAGTACTGAACGCCCAAACATCGATCGGCTGGCCCTCCTTGCCCGGCCATGTCCAGTGCGGCAGCAGGTGCGCCATGGGACGATTACCCCAGACGGACTGATAGTAGTAGTAATTGTCCTTAGGAAAGCCGCACAGATCCATGATCCCGAAATTCGAGTTGATCGCCGGCCACCCGAAAGGCTGCGGTTCTCCCTTATAATCGAATCCCGTCCAGACGAACGCTCCGGCCATGTATTCCCGCTCTGCGACCGGCCGCCAGGCGTCCTCGGCTGTCGCGATCGAGATTCCCACATTGCTATCGTATGCGGAAGCGTAGCCCTTCTCGCGTTCGACACTGTAGACGCCGCGTGTCGTGTTCGTGCTCGCCGATTCGCTCGCGATGCATGGCTGTTCGGGATGGGCGGCGTGGAACTTGTCATATTCCTCGGAATTATAGTTGAACCCCTGAATGTCTGACACATGAGAAATGCCGGCGCCAAAACCACCGTTCATGCCGCACATGATCGGACGCGTCGTATCCAGCCGCAGTGTCTCCCGCTTCAATCTCGAGAAGAGCTTGGCGCCGTCATCAGTGCCCTGGATCCACTCTTCATTGCAGAGCGACCAGAGGACGACGCTTGGATGGTTACGGTCGCGCAGGATCATGCTGTCGAGGTTGGTGAAGTCGTTGGCGGTTGTCCCAGAACCTGCCTTCGTGGTCTCGACGTCGCCAAGGTGGCGATTCTCGTCCATAACCAGCATGCCCAGCTTATCGCAGGCGTCCAGCAGCTCCGGATTTGGCGAATTGTGCGACATGCGCCAGGCGTTGCCGCCCATTGCCTTAAGCTTTTTCACGCGCCAGTATTCGAGCCGATCGGGCACGGCGTTGCCGACGCCGGCGAAGTCCTGATGGTTGCAGGTCCCCTTGATTTTGAGCGGCAGCCCGTTCAGGAAGAACCCGTGGTTGGCGTCGAACCGGATCGTGCGGACGCCAAAAGACGTGTCGACCGCATCGACCACCTTACCGCCTAAAACGACATCGCTGTGCACCTTGTAGAGCGTGGGCGTATCTGGGGACCAGAGGCGCGGGTGGCTGACGGTCAGGCGTTGAGTGACGGAACTCGCGCTGATAGGATCTGAACTCTTTGCCACGACCCGGCCGGCTTCATCCAGGAGGGTCGAAACCAGGGTCGCTTTGGCGGCCGGGTTGGCGTTGGAGAGGGCCGTTTGTATGATGACTGTCGCGGGGGCCGGCCCGTGGCCAGTGATAGGCTCGGGCTGACGGGTGGTGACGAACGTTCCCCACGGCGCCACGTGCAGCCGATTGGCGACATTCAGCCAGACGTGCCGGTAGATGCCGCCGCCCTCATACCACCATCCCTCAAACTTGGTCGGATCGACGAATACCGCGAGCACGTTTTTGCCGCCGTAATGCGCTGACTGCGAAATGTCGTACCGGAAGCTTGTGTACCCGCACGGATGCTCGCCGAGGAGCTGGCCGTTCAGGTAAACCTTCGCATCGCGGTAGACGCCGTCGAAGTCGATCCACACGCTCTTACCTTTGTCGGCGGCCGGAAGCGTGAACGTTTTGCGATACCATGACTTGAGCGGAATCAGGTTCGCATGCGAATTGTCCGCGTTCGGCGCCACCTGTCCTTCCAGGACATAATCGTGCGGCAGATGGACGGGCCGCCAGGTGGAGTCGTTATAGCCTGGCTGGGACGGATCGCCGATGTCTTGAGGCGCCCGGTAGAGACCGAGGGAGACATCTTTCCAGATGAAGCCCTGACCGCCGGTGTTCTGAACCAGGACGAGCAGATGGTTATCGCCGGCCGAGTTCCAAGCCGAATCGAGCGGGACATCAAAGGGTTGATCCCAGCCCTCATGGCTCATCAGACGCTTGCCGTTCAGGTAGATAACGGCTTTGTCGTCCACGCCACGGAAGTGCAATGTGCGTTGCGCCCCGGTGAGCGGCGGCAGCGTGGCGCGATACCATCCATAGCCCGGCTTCTGGTCAAAGACATCCTGACCGAGCGTCGCCGCCTTCCATGCGTGTTTGCTCTCGTCAAGCGGCGAAGCTTCGCCGGTCTCGCTCGGCGAGGCCGGGGTCCAACTCCAGTCCGTAATCGAGGTTTGCTTTTCCATTCTCGCCATCGGGATCAGCTTAAAGCGCCAGCCCGCGTCGATACGCAGCCGCTGACGGTCGCTGTTGTGCTGGGCGTTCGCGGGAAGCGCCAGTATGTGTGCTCCGCTGAAAGCGATACCGAACAGCAGGGAGCGCGACAATCGTCGATTGGCGCGGAGTCGTATCGAGAACATTTGATCAATCTTTCCTGGATGATATTTTCCGGTCCTGCCCGGTAACTTTATTCAAATGCGTATTCCGCCCAATCGAAATGGGCGGAAGCCGTCGATTGGTGATGGTTGGAGGTGGCGTACATGCCGAGATAGGCGCCCGTGAAACCGCCGGCGACTTCGGTGGAGAGATATCGCGTCGAGCCGGACGCGAGCGTCTTCTGGCCGCCATTCCGTACTTTGCAGCCAAAATGATATTCTTCGAGGGCGGCGTCGATCGATAGGATCACATCGCCATCGCCGAGGAGTTCTTCGGCGACGACGGCGACCAGATCGCCGATCCGTCGGCGAACGCCTACCGTTCTCTCTTTCCCGCCACTGCCGCGAACGAATATCTCGTAATGATGTTCCTCGTTCATGATCACGGTCAATCCGGCCTCTTCCATGGCCGCTTGTGGATCGAATGCGATACATGCGGAGAAGCGGCATCGGAAATGCTCCTGGCGGCGTCCTACGAATGCGAGCGGAGCGTCGTCGTTCAATGTCGCCGGAGCACATCTTAAAGTCAGGCTGCTGAGGCGCTCGGATAATGACCAGTCGCCAGGATCCGGATTGCGGCGGAAGTTCCAGGGCAGAGCCAGGGTGTCCGTGTCGAAATCATCGCGGCTTGCGGCTTTCTGCTCGGGTTCCGAGGCGATCATAAACGAAGGCGCAGGCATCTCCAGGTCAACGGCGCCCTGGTTTCCAACGATAGGCCATCCTTCGGAATCCCAGGCCACC
This sequence comes from Capsulimonas sp., assembly GCA_025963815.1. Taxonomy (GTDB): domain Bacteria; phylum Armatimonadota; class Armatimonadia; order Armatimonadales; family Capsulimonadaceae; genus Capsulimonas. Next base: position 1,383 of record JAOQAA010000574.1, on the reverse strand, counting down.
GGGGCGAGAAACGTTTCGCGGCCGAGATGGTGGACATTCGGATATTTAGTCGAAACGCGCGTCGCGAGGAACACCGCCCACCATGAGCCGTCGTGCGCCTCGATGAGGTCGGCGTGGCCCGTCGATTGTACGGGATACCCGCCGCGGTCGCGATGTGTCAGGATCGGGTTGCGCGGGCATGGTTCGTAAGGTCCCCAGGGACTCTCGCTGCGAGCGATGGTCGCCATATGGCCGGGCTCAGTTCCCCCCTCGGCGAGCATGCAATAGTACAGTCCGTTGATCTTATAGAGATGCAGCGCCTCGGCATAGGGTCCTCCTGAGCCGGTCCAGATGTGCTGGAGATCGCTCGTGAGCGCTCCGGTCTCGATGTCGATTGTGGCCGTTCCCGCCGTGCACGAGAAATAGATGACGCCGTCATCGTCAAAAAACAGCGAGGGATCGATCCCTTCGACAGGGAGCCCATTGGCTCGCACGAGAAGCGGGTCTGACCAGGGGCCCTCGGGGCGCTGGGCGGTGACGTAGAAATGCCCCATGCCGGAGACGTTCGTGACCACCATGTAGAATGTGCCGTCACGCCATCGGATTGTGGGGGCATAGATCCCGCCTGAGCTGTCGGCTGACTTCAGAGGAAGCTGGCTGTCACGACTAAGACAGTAGCCGATCTGGCGCCAGTGCGCCAGATCCGTGCTATGAAAGATCGGAACGCCCGGAAAGTACTCGAACGTGCTCGTGACGAGATAGTAGTCGTTGCCCACACGGCAGATGCTGGGGTCCGGATGAAAGCCAGGGATCACGGGATTGCGGTATATCATGGTATCCGTAACGGACTCTTTCTCACTGGGCCGGCAGCACGGAGATTTCAGCGGCGCACGTCCAGCCATCTTTGTTGACTGTTTGCAAGGATGTGAAACGGAAGAACCGGGCGTCGACGGGTGAGAAAGCCACTTGCTGGAGCGACGGATTGTTCCGAATATTGGCGAACATTCCCGATTCGATGTCCGTTACCCATTGGACTCCATCGGTGCTTGTTTCAAATCGGTACTTTTCCACGACGCCATTGGGCATTCCATCCTGGCGCGGCAGATACGTGAACCCGGCAATTCGGTGTGATGTCCCCATGTCGACAGTGATGGAATGGGGCAGTGTCAGATCACCATTCCACCGTGTATGCCAGAATGTCGAGGGATTACCGTCCAGCGCGTTTGTTGCGGCGTTATTACCTTGGGCGGTTTCTTCGCTGTCCACGCTGACGACCTTCCACGCATTCGCCATCAAACCTGCGAACTGCTTTTCCGCCGCCAGACCGATTTGCCCGTGAAGCTGCAAATTCGCGGCTTTCACGATACCGCCGGACGCCATGAGGATGGGTGAACTGTAGACGGG
>JAOQAA010000553.1 GCA_025963815.1 Capsulimonas sp. | reverse complement strand
ATAAACCGAGCAAATATCAGGATTACAATGAACGCTCGATCTACACGAATCTGGTCAAGGCGACGGCCGATGTCGCGGAAGATCATACGTCGGAGTTCAGCGGCGTGCAGATCGGCGACGGATTCGCCAACACCATGCCCTGGTCGGCCTCCTCCGAGGAGCCCGCCCGTGTCGCCGCGATCGACAAACATCCATACCCGCCGCGCCGGTCCTATCCCAAGAACAACCCTCGCGGAAACAACCTCAACGCGAAGTACGAGATCGATCCCTATGTGCCGACGTACGATGCGCTGTTTCCAGAATACAACGCCACGAGTATTCAAACCGAGAACATCGTGCGCGACATGGGACCGATCACGAACAATGTCGGTAAGACCGCCCATGGCCGTTTGAGTCGCACCGTCAATGGGACTGTCAAGCCGACGACCGTTTGGATTACCGAAACCAATGTTTCGGCCGGCGTGGACAATCCCAGTGTCTCTAATGAGACGGCGCTGCTGGTGAAAGCGAAGACGACGCTTCGTTTCTACAGCTTCTTCCTCAACAAGGGCGTCTCGAAAGTCGATCTCTACGCCGCCATGTCCAACAACCGGAAGCTGGGCGACAAGGAACTGGGGATCGTTCAAGCTAACTTCGTGGAACTCGCGCTGAAGAAAGACGCAGAGTATCCCGAAGACGATTCCGCCTACACGGCGCCGGCCCTGGCGGCCACGGGCCGCATGGTCGCAAAGATGAACAATGGACTGGACTCCAGCCTGACCAAAACGCATCCGATCTCGCTCATCTCCATCTCCGATACGCACGATCACGCCCAGTTCAAAGGCGACGGGACGCCCGAGCATCCCGATCTCTACGACCGGGACGTCTTTGCCTTCCTGCCGTTTCAAGTCAACAGCCACCGGTTCGTCATTCCGTACTATGTGATGACCCGTGACGTAATGAAACCGCTGGATCCGGAGAAGTTCACGCTGACCCTGGACGGCTTCTCCGGCAAAAAAGCCTCCATCACGGTATACGATCCGATCACCGACAAGACCGTCCCCTTCACCCTCGACAGCGCCGGTGGTCAGGCCGCCAAAATCACCGTCACCGCCGCCGACTACCCATACCTGCTGATTATCGACGATCCGACGCTGAAGTGAATCTCCTCACGGTCCCATTCTCGTCCAGCTCTACTAGGCCGGAATAGTAAAATTGTTATTCCGGCCGAATCGCCTTGCATTTTCCTCCGTCCCGCGTTAGAATAGACCGGCGCCGCGCGCCGCGATCGATTTTAAATTCCGGTTCCAAGGGACGACACTCCATGACGAGCGATATCTTCTTTCCCCGCATTCTCCATGGCGGAGACTATAACCCCGAACAGTGGCCGGAGGAGGTTTGGGACGACGATGTTCGCCTGATGCGTCTGGCCCATGTGAATGTGGCGACGCTGCCCGTCTTCGGCTGGGTGAGCCTTCAGCCGGACGAGGAGACGTTTACGTTTGAGTGGCTGGATCGTGTGATTGAGAAACTCACGTGTGGCGGCGTCGGCCTGTGTCTGGCGACCGCGACGGCGTCCGTTCCCGCCTGGATGGATCAGAAGTACCCGGATATCCTGCGCGTGGACGCAAACGGCGTGCGGCAGCGCCATGGCAACCGGCACACGTTCTGCCCGAACTCTCCCAATTTTCGGCGTCTCTCCACGAACCTTGCGCGGCGAATGGCGGAGCGCTACGGCGCCCATCCCGGACTGCTTGTGTGGCATGTGAGCAACGAATACGGCAACCCCTGTTACTGCGATCAGTGCGGGGCGGCGTTTCGTCTCTGGCTGGCAAACCGTTATGGGAGCCTGGAGGAGACCAACCGGCGCTGGAATACCACGTTCTGGGGACATACGTATACCGACTGGTCGCAGATCGAGCCGCCGACGAAGAACGGCGAGGGCTCAATGCAGTCGCTGCTCATCGACTACGACCGATTTCAATCCGAGAGCCTTTTGAACTGCTTTAAAGCCGAGCGTGACGTTCTGAAATCCATCACTCCACAGATTCCCGTCACCACGAACCTCATGGGACCGTTCAAGCCTTTGGACTATCACCGATGGGGCCGCGAAATGGACTTGGTGTCCTGGGACTCGTACCCGCAGCGGGGCGCGACTCCTGCGGAGATCGCCTTCAATCACAGCCTTATGCGCGGCTGCAAAGAGGGGCGTCCCTGGATGCTGATGGAGCAAACGCCGTCGCAGCAGAACTGGCAGGCGTACAATGCGCTGAAGCGTCCGGGCGTAATGCGTCTCTGGTCGTATCAGGCGATGGCGCATGGGGCGAACGCCATCATGTACTTCCAGTGGCGGCGCTCACGCGGCGCGTGCGAGAAGTTCCATGGAGCGGTGGTAGAGCACGCCGGCCGGTCGGATGCGCGGGTCTTTCAGGAAGTGGCGGCTTTGGGCGCCGAATTGGAGGCTCTCGGAGGGAATACGCTGGGCGCGCGCGTCGTGGCCCCGGCGGCGGTGCTGTTCGATTGGGATAACTGGTGGGCGGTCGAGTACTCCAGCGGTCCGAGCGTCGATCTAAAGTACCACGCGCAGGCCCAGAGCTACTACTCCGCGCTGCACGACCTGGGGATTGTCGCGGACGTCGCCTCCCCGGACGCCGATCTTTCGAAATACAAGCTCATCATCGCGCCCGTTCTGTATATGGTAAAACCGGGCGTCGCCGAGCGTTTGGAGGCGTATGTTCGGGCCGGCGGCGTGCTCGTGACGACCTACTTCAGCGGCATCGTCGATGAGACCGATCTTGTGCACCCGGGCGGCTATCCGGGACCACTGCGCCGTCTGCTGGGAATCTGGGCGGAGGAAATCGACGTACTGTCTCCGTCCGAAGCCAACTCCGTGCGTTTCGAATCCGATGGGGCCATTTCGGACTGCGGCATGCTTTGCGATCTGATCCACACGGAAGGCGCGGAAGTTCTGGCGCGGTACGAGCGAGACTTCTACGCCGGAATGCCCGCCGTTACCGTGAACGGCTTCGGTGAGGGCAAAGCCTACTACCTCGCCACGGCCCTCGCCGCCGGCGGGCTGCGCTCATTCCTACAGATCGTGCTGGATGAGGCGCAAATCCAGCCGCCGCTGGGCGCGCGGCCCCCGCACGGTGTAGAAGTTACCGAACAGAGCCTGCCGTCGGGGGAGGCTCTCGTCTATGTTCTCAACCACAACTCCGTTCCAGCGCCCGTGGCTTTGCCGGCGGGAGTTTTTCGGGAATTGATTACTGGCGAGGAAGTGGAGGGAATGCTGGAGTTGGGCGCGTATGGGGTGGGGGTTTTGTCGGAGGTTTAGGATAAGCCGTATTCTCAAGTCCTAACTACCCCGGCCTTCACGTCGCGGGAGTTCATAGGACTAGGCCGCGCTGTCCATAGAAGAACCCGAGTATAAAACTCGGGCCTTGGGAGTCGCTTCGCGACTAGACGTCCGTTCCGGACTAAGAACATAGCTTACGATAGCCATTTCTGTAGTCCGGAACGGACGTCTAGCCGGAGGCTCCCCAGACCCGGCTTTTATAGCCGGGGAACGTATCAGCGGGCGCTTTCGAAAAACCTACCCGTATGAATGTTGTGAGGAAGGTGGCCGAAGGACGGGGGGTAAGAGCAAATAGGGCTCGAAATCCCTACTTCGGCCCATACACGTCGAAGCTATACAGCGAGTATCCATATTGTGTAGCGCGCTTCTGGCCCAGCAAGCGCACCCAGCGCGTCTTGACCGGAGCGAACTCGACTGCGTCCAGATCGCCGCCGCTGCTGGTGGTGGTGTAGACGGTCTTCCAGTTCTTACCGTCGTCGCTCACCTGGATATCGTAGGCGCTCGCATAGGCGCGCTCCCATTGGATGCTGACGCGCGACACAGTCTGGGGATCGCCGAGGTCCACCGAGAGCCACTGGGGATCGGAAGAGGCGGAGGACCAACGCGATCCGGGATCGCCGTCCACTGCATTTTCCGGTTCGCCGTGCACGGAGACGTCGCCCTGTTGAACGGACGATGCGTAGACTCGCTTGCCGGTGGACAGCGACGGCTTGGGGCCGAGGGGATCGGTGGAGCCCATGCCGGGAACAGCCTGGGTCCAGTCGGAAGTCAATTGGATTGTGGTATTCAGCGGCAGGTCGCGCGAGGACGCGCCGACTTCGATCTCGTAGGCGCCGCCGTCGGCCTTCCATTGCTTGCCGGCGACATCACAGTAAGCCAGATCGCGGGGGGTGAGCACGAACGTCGCGGCCTTGGTCTCGCCGGGCTGAAGCGTGAGTTTGGTGAAGCCTTTGAGCTCACGAATAGCCTTGTCGATCTTGGGGCTTGGGTCGTGAACGTAGAGCTGGGCGATCTCCGAGCCGGGGCGCGTTCCCGTGTTGGTGACGTCGGCAGTTACGGTAATTTGGCCACTCGGCGAGAGTGTGGGCTGGGCGGTCTTGATGTTCGAGTACTTGAATGTTGTGTAAGACAGACCGTAGCCGAAGGGGTAGATCGGCTTGATTTGCTTCTTATCGAAGTGTCGATATCCGACGTAAATCC
>JAOQAA010000552.1 GCA_025963815.1 Capsulimonas sp. | reverse complement strand
AGATTTACTGGACCTGCAAAGCCTGACGGCCGATGAGATCGTGTACTTGTTGGACACGGCGGCCTCGTTCAAGGAAATCGTGACGCGCCCCGTGAAGAAGGCGCCGACCCTGCGCGGCAAGAGCGTAGCGACGGTGTTTTTTGAGCCGAGCACGCGCACACGCACCTCGTTTGAGCACGCCGCGAAGATCATGTCTGCGGATACCTATAGCCTGGCCGCCGCCACTAGCAGCGCCACTAAGGGCGAGTCGCTGAAGGACACGATGCTGACCCTCGACGCGATGGGGATCGATGTTTTCGTCATTCGCCACTCGTTCAGCGGTGCGGCGGCGCTTGCCTCCAAATATGTCCCGAACAAGTCCGTGATCAACGCCGGCGATGGGACGCACGAGCATCCGACCCAAGGACTTCTCGACCTGATGACGATTCGCGAGAAGAAGGGGCAGATCGAGGGGCTGGAAGTGGCGATTGTCGGCGATATCGCCCACAGCCGCGTCGCGCGCTCGAATATCTGGGGGCTGCATACGATGGGCGCCAAGGTCCGACTGGTGGGGCCATCGACGCTGATGCCGGCCGACGCGGACAAACTGCCCGTTAAAGTCTACACAAATTTGGACGAAGGTCTGCGCGGCGCCGATGTGGTGAACGTATTGCGCATCCAGTTGGAGCGCCAGGACGCCGCCTTCTTCCCGTCCGTGCGTGAGTACGCAAAGCTCTTCGGCGTCAGCCACGCTCGGCTGAAGAACGCCGCATCGGACGTAACGGTGCTGCATCCGGGACCCATGAACCGGGGCGTCGAAATCTCGTCCGCACTGGCGGACGATGGGAACATTTCGGTGATCGAAGAACAGGTAACCAACGGCGTCGCCATGCGAATGGCTGTGTTGTTCTGGCTGATGAGTGCGACAAATACGATCTCGGGCGGATAGTCATCGCGCCTTGAGATCAGGAGGACCTTGTGACCCTGCGTCGTGTCGGCCGATTTTTCATCGGTCTTGTGATCGCGATCGTTCTTCTCGGAATTGTTCTGCCGCTGATCGGCATTCCGAAGAGCCATTTCCTGCCGCCCTCCTGGATCTATAAAAAGGCGGAGAAAGTGACGGCGGGACGCATGGTCAAAACGTATAGTCCTGTGACGAACGATCCTTTCAAGGTCGGCGAGCACTTGTACTTTATCGATTACGTGTTCCAGGCGCCCGATCCGAAAACGGGCGTGAAGCAAGCATATAATGGCACGGTGCGCATTGCCGACAAAGGACTTTACACGTCGGCGAAAGTCGATCAGAGGGTTCCTATCCGATACGAAAAGACGTATCCGTGGATCAACGGTGTGGATGTCGAGAATGCAGGCCTTGGCTGCGGCGAAGGCAGCAATATCTTGAGCGGATGGCTGATCTGGGTTCTGGTCTCATTCGTGCTGGCGTATATCTTTGGACAGATCTTAGGGAAGTACGGCGTTCAGGAAGATTATTAAGGGCGGCGAGGCCCTCATCCCCCGGCCCCTTCTCCCAATTCTGGGAGAAGGGGAGGCAGAGTTTGGAGTTTAGGATCTTAAATTATAAAAATCTTGATCCTACTCCCCCTCTCCCAGAATTGGGAGAGGGGGCCGGGGGGTGAGGGCCATTATTCACGAATTGGGAGCGATGTTGGAGAAGTTATTAAAAGGCGGCCGGGTGATCGATCCGGTGAATGGGCGCGATGAGATCGCGGATTTGCTTGTCGGTGACGATGGGACGATCAAGGCGATCGGCGCGAATTTGACGGCGGGCGCGGAGGCCGAGATCATCGACTGCGCGGGCTATGTCGTCTCGCCGGGCCTGATCGACATTCACGTGCATCTGCGTGTTCCTGGGCAAGAGTACAAGGAAGACATGACGACCGGCACGGCGGCGGCCAAAAATGGCGGCTTCACGGCCATCGCCTGCCAGCCGAATACGTCGCCGCCGATCGACCACGCCTCCATCGTCAAGGACATTCTGGCGCAGGCCGAGACCGCCGACGCTCGCGTGTATGTGATCGGCGCCGTGAGCAAAGGCCTGAAGAACGAAGAGCTTTCGGAGATGTCCGAACTCAAGGACGCCGGGATCGTGGGCATCGGCGACGATGCGTATCCGGTCTATGAGAGCGGGTTCCTGCGCCGCGCGATGGAATACTGCAAGATGCTGGACCTGCCCTATGTCGCGCACTGCGAGGACAAGGACATCACCACCGACGGCGTGATGAACGAGGGCTATGTCTCCACCGTGCTCGGCCTTAAGGGGATCAATCGGGCGGCGGAGAACATCGGCACCGCACGCAATATCATCCTGGCCGAAACGACCGGCTGCCACCTGCACGTGCTGCATGTCAGCACGAAAGAAAGCGTGGAGATCATTCGCCATGCGAAGTCGCTGGGCGCGCCGGTGACCGCCGAGACCTGCCCGCAGTACTTTGCCCTAACCGATGAAGCCTGCTACGGCTACAACACCAACGCCAAGATGTCGCCGTCGCTGCGCACCAAGGAAGATCAGGAAGCGATTATCGCCGGTCTGGTCGATGGAACTTTGGATTTGATCGCGACCGACCATGCGCCGCACGCGCCGCATGAGAAGGAGCAGGAGTTCGCCCGCGCTCCGTTCGGCATGCTTGGATTGGAAACGAGCCTGGGGCTGGTGATCACACATCTGGTGAAGCCGGGCATTCTGACATTGGCGCAAGTGATCGAAAAGATGTCCGTGGCGCCCGCCAAAATCTTCAAGATCCCCGGTGGCTCGCTGTCGATTGGCGAGCCGGCCGACATTACGATTTTCGATCCGGAAGCAGAATGGACGGTGGACGTGGACGCCTTCAAGTCCAAGTCCCGCAACTCCGCGCTACACGGAGTGACCTTGACCGGCAAGCCGATCGCCACCCTGGTGGGCGGGCGGTAATTTAAGACTATGAGCAACGCATACCTCGTCCTCGCGGACGGAACGACATACACAGGGAAGGCCTTCGGCGCCGTCGGCACGAGCATCGGCGAAGTCGTCTTCAACACCGGCATGACCGGCTACCAGGAAATCCTGACGGACCCGTCCTACGCCGGACAACTGGTCACATTGACGTACCCGCTGATCGGCAACTACGGGGTTACGCCCGAGGACTTCGAATCGCGTCAGGTGCAAGTCGCCGGCTTCATCATCAAGGAATTGGCCGAGTTCCCGAGCAACTGGCGCTCGAAGGGAACGCTCGATGAGTTCTTGAAAGAGAACAACGTCATCGGCATCCATGGCCTTGACACACGCGTTCTCGCCCAGAAGCTCCGCTCGGTCGGCGTCATGATGGGCGCGATCTCCAGCGACAAAACTCCCGAAGAGCTTAAAGCGCTCCTAGATAGCGCGGCGAGCTATGAAGATGTGGACTTTGTTTCTCGCGTCTCGACGGATGAGCCGTATGTGTGGCCGTCGACGACCGGTGAGACGAAGTATAAGATCTCGCTTTTGGATTGCGGCGTCAAGTTCAATATTCTGCGCTCACTGGCGTCGCTCGGCGCGGAAGTCACAGTCTACCCGTCGAACACATCGGCGGAGACAATCCTGGCGACCGACCCGGACGGCGTGTTTTTAAGCCCCGGTCCTGGCGATCCAAACCTGCTTGGCGATATCGTCCAGCAAGTGAAGATTCTCTCGCACTCCAAGCCGACCATGGGCATTTGTCTCGGCAACCAATTGCTCGGCTGCGCCTTCGGCGGCCGCACTTTCAAGCTGCCCTTCGGGCATCGGGGCGCGAACCATCCCGTCAAAGATTTGGAGACGGGACGCGTCGTCATCACGTCACAGAACCACGGTTACGCACTCGCCGCCGACGGCTTTGACGATCCCGATGTGGAGGTCTGGCAGATCAATTTGAACGACGGCACCGTGGAGGGCCTGCGCCACAAGACTCTGCCGGTTTTCTCCATCCAGTACCACCCGGAAGCGTCACCCGGACCGGCGGACAGCCGAGGCTATTTCGGTCGCTTCCTGGAAATGATCGACGAGCAGAGGGCCAAATAAAGGCCACGCGCGCGCAAAACTGGC
>JAOQAA010000548.1 GCA_025963815.1 Capsulimonas sp. | reverse complement strand
TATGACCAAAGAAGCCCCCCGACGCCATACGATGCGCTCGCGATCCCGATCAGCAGCCAGCCGATTCGGCGGACAGGCACCGGATGGTAGCCGCGCCAGACGTAAGTCAAGCAGCAGGCGCTGGCGAAAAACGGCCCGATCGGCTGGAACAGGTCAGAAAACGCCGTGTAGACTTCTTTCGAGCACGGATGAAAGATCAGCATGAAAAGAAAAACTGCCACATAGGCGATTGCGCTTTTAATGACGATCTTCTGAGCCGTGGTCCAGTCCTTGGTTGAGTTCAGCATGGTTTGCGTGCAATCCCGACAAAAGAGTCGCAGATCCGAAAGAGTTTCGGACTATTACTGAGTATTGGCCAAAATCCCGAATTCCTTTAGTACATTAGTGTTTCATTATACATGAAACGCAGTGAAGCTGACACAATCTAGTGATAATCGCAAGACGCACATCGAATAGGAGAGAAAACAACATGATGACCGAGCTGGAGACAGTGGAATACGCCGACTATAGCGAGTGGAAACCGGAAGATTATCTCACGGATTACTATTCCGAATTGATGCCGGATGAGCAGTTCGCGATGGAGTTCCTGGCGGACTGGGCGGATAGAACTCCGCACACACCGCTCGCCGTGGAATTTGGCTGCGGTCCGACCGTCCACCACCTGTTTCCGATGGCGCAGCTTGCCGATGAGATTCATATGGCGGAGTATCTCGCCTCCAACCGCCAGGCGGTTCAGGACTGGATCGATCGAAAGCCTAATGCGCACAACTGGGACGAGTTCGCCGCCGAAGCCGTGCGACTTCGCGGCGTGGCGTCCCCCACCCCCGAACAGATCCAGGAAGTGCAGGACGAAGCGCGCCGCCGTGTGACCGCCATTTTCCCCGGAGATGCGTTTGACTCCGATCCTCTGGGCGCCGAGCGGCGAGGTTCTTATCCGCTGGTCATGAGCCACTACTGCGCGGAAGCCGCGTCGACCGACATCGGCAAATGGTACGACTGCATGCGTAATATTCTGAGCTTGGTCGCTCCCGGCGGCACGGTGTTCCTCTCCGCCTGCGGCGCTGCGAACTACTACTGCGTCGGCGGCCGGAACTTCCCCTGCGCGGGCGTCACCCCCAACGACACGCTGAAATCGCTCACGGACAACGGATTCGGCGATATCGATATCCGTGTACGACTTGTACCGGCGCACACCGAACAAGGCTACAGCAGCGTGATCTTCGCCCGAGCAGTCAAGCGAAGCTAGAACATTTTGACCGCCCGCGCATTCGTTCGCGCGGGCAGTCAAGCAAAATAAGGCGATTTGCAAATGATGACGTTACGTCCCTCAGGAGTAGGCTTGGGCGAAGAATATAAGACGGTCTCGGCGCTGGACGGAAGTATGCTGCACCGGAGCAGGATGCTGTCGTGGGAGCAAGTCCAAGAGCTCGCCGATATTCCCGCTCCGATCGAAAGTCCCTACTGGAATTTGGGAGAGCTGGGGTCGTTCCTGGATCGCCTCACGGACGGGCTGGACCGTCGTCGGGCGGCGCTGATCCATGCGATGCGGCATGAGACGGGGTTTATCCCGAGTGACTGCGAGGAGGTCTTCGACGGCGTTCTTACACTTTTGCGTAAGTTTTGCGCGCACGACCAAAATTCAGCGGAGCCCCCGCCGAAGCCATATTTTCATGACGACCGTGTGATTGATTTTGCAGTCGCTCCCTGGGGATCGATCGCGGTGATCCTGCCCCAGAATGCGTTCCTTTATTTGGCGGTCACCTGTCTCGCCAATGCGCTGGCCGCCGGCAATAGGGTCGCGCTGCGTGCGCCGGGCCAATCCGCGCTGTCCGCGACGCTGCTGGCGGAAGCAGTCCAGGAAGCGGGCGCAGCCCTAGAGATCGCGGCGATCGTCATGGCGAAATCGAAAGAGTTTGTTGCGGCGTTCCAGGAAACGAGTCAGCCCGGACTAATCCACTATATGGGCAGTTCGCGCCACGCGCCGTCGATCCTCGCCGAAAGCTTTCGCGCGGGCAAATCGTCGCTGATTGACGGCGATGGAAATGTCCTTGTCTACGTCGGTCCGGATGCGAACCCAGGTGATGCGGCGGACGTGCTCACTCAAGGCGCGATTCGTTACAACGGGCAGACCTGCACTTCGATCAACGGCGCGATCATTCATCTCGATATTTACGACGAAGTTCGCAGCGCTTTGCTCCAGCGCTGGCGAGCGCTGACATTTGGAGACACGATTGAAGATCCCTCCGTGTCGGTCGGCCCTCTGCTCTCTTCCGAACAAGCGCAGTGGTGCGAGGCGCAGCTGGCGCAAAGCGGAGGCGAACTTCTGCGCGGCGGCAAGAGCGCTCGGAATATTTTAGAGCCAGGTCTGTTGGAACATCCCAATACGACGTCTTCCCTCGTGCGTGAAGGTCTGTTCGGTCCGGCGCTGTGGATCGCCCGGGGCGACGCCAAAGACTACCTTGGAATATGGCGCACAAACAAATACCCATTGTGCGCCGGCGTGATCGGCGCTCAAGAGCCGCGTGAATGGTGGGCGCTCCGATTGCCGGGCGTCGCCCGTCTCGTCGTGGACGGCGATCCCAGCATCGAGGATATCTTTGAGCCCTGGGGCGGGTATCTAGGCAGCGGCTCCAATCCCGTTAGCAGCTGGAAGTCCAAATATCAGCGAACCCTGCAAATCGATTCTCCGATCCGGCGCTCTTGACTCCCCAGCATTCTCAAGCGCTTGCCCAGGCTTTCTCTAGCACAGCCCGGGCAGGCGCCCCCTGCTCGGGCACACTTCGCCACTGCGCTTCCACCGAAATCAGCCCGTCATATCCCGCCCGCTTCAGAACTTGAAAATACTTTGTGAGCAAAGCAAGGTCATCGTCCTGTGGCGCCTGCCGCTCCGTGGCGCTGCTGACATGGACGTGCATGAGCACATCATGCGCCTCCAGGGTCTCTTCAAACGTTTGGCTATCCATGAGGATATGATAGAGGTCGCTGACAACACCGACAGAGGGACTGCCGCAGCGCCGGGCAAACTCAGCCGCCTCCGCAACGCTGTTCACGAAATTGCACTCCCGCGTGTTCAATGCTTCGATCGCGAGGCGAACGCCGAAGCGTTCACCCGCCGCCGCGCACAATTTCAGACATTCGCTCAGCTGGCGCTCGGCTTCAAAACGTGGAAAGCCGTCAGGGATGCGTCGCGCTCCGCCGCTGCCCAGAACGATCACTTTGGCTCCGGCCAGGCTGGCGCGCCGGAAGGCCTCTTGGACATAATGCTCCAAGCGGGGACGGTCGATTGTCTCTCCAACGATTTTCAAGTCAGCCGGCAGGAACAAGTTGAACGCTAGCGCTGGCAAACCCAAATGCGCCTGCAACACCGGCAGAACATCGGCAGCCGAATCCTCGGGTTTGAGGGTGCTGACGACCGCCGGTTCGAGGTAGTCAAATCCAGCTTTGGCGACCTCCTCGATTTCATCCAATCCCATGCATACTCCAAATTTCATGACGCCTCCAAGTTTAAGTATGATCAACTATTGACGAATAAACTAAACATCGGACTTATACACCGAATCGATGGCTTTACATGAAGCAATTCACACTCACGCGCAGTTATGCACAATTCCTTGACAAATAATTATGCAAAATTGCTTGTCAAACGTGTTCCACTGTGATATAATAGCACATCGTCCCTTCGCGTGGTTTGGCTGATGGACATACTCGACCGGATCGTCGCGGAAGGATCAGGATTCGCGGAATGCAAACGACCAGACAGACGTATCATGAAGAGCTTGGCGGACTCGAGCGGCGCTTATTGGAAATGGGCACGCTCGCCATCGATATGGTGACGGAGGCGGTCGATTCGCTCAAGCACGGGGACCTCTCACTTGCCGAAAAGGTGATCGCCAACGACGACGCCGTGGATGCGATGGACCAGCAGATCGAAGCGTTCTGCATGCGGCTACTCGCCTTGCAGCAGCCAATGGCGAAGGACCTGCGCAAAATCGGCACGGCGATGAAAGTGATTACAGACCTTGAACGCATCGGCGACCACGCCGTGGATATCGCCAAGATCTCGCGAAAGATGGTCCATCAGTATTTCATCTCGAAGCCGCTCGTCGATATCAGCGCGCTCGGCGAGATGACGACCAATATGCTGCGCAACAGCCTGGAAGCGCTCGTGCGGCACGACATACAGCTGGCGAAGCAAATCTGCGTGGACGACGACCGGGTGGACGATGAGTTCAAGGCGCTGCGCGAGCAGCTTCTAAGCCCCAACAGCGAAGAGATTTCGCGCACCGCCGCATCCGCATACATGCTGCTCGCGGTCGTTGCCCTGGAGCGGATCGCCGATCACGCGACAAATATTGCTGAACGGGTGTACTACATTGAGACCGGTCATATGGAGCACTTGACCCGCCCTGAGGGCAGCCGGCCGCAGAGCGACGAATGAGCGCAATCGCGGATAACGTCTCCGCCATGCGGGACAAGATCGAGGCTGCGGCGCGGCGCGCGGGACGCAGTCCGGAAGAGATCGTTCTGGTCGGCGTGTCCAAGCGGCAAGAGATCATTGCCGTTCAAGAAGCAATCGCCGCTGGAATTACAGACATCGGCGAGAATTACGTTCAGGAAGCGGCGGGGAAACGACAGGCGGCGCGCGATCTTGGCCTTCATGATGCGCGCTGGCACTTGATCGGTCACCTGCAGCGAAACAAAGCGCGGGAAGCCGCCGAGATTTTCGATACGGTACAAACGGTGGACAGCATCAAGCTGGCCCTGTCGCTGGCAAGACAAGCTGAGCTCCAGAAGCGAACACTGGATGTTCTCATCGAAGTGCATTTGGGCGAGGAAGAAACAAAGGCTGGGATCGCGCCGGAGCAGGCGCTCGATCTCGCCGCGGAAGTGAGCGCAATCCCTCATCTTTCGCTGGGAGGCTTGATGGCGATCGCGCCACTGGGCGTCGATCCCCGCCCCTACTTTCGACAACTGCGCGGATTGTTCGACGCACTGCCGGAGCCAAGCCGCAGGATTTTGTCCATGGGGATGTCCTCGGATTACGAGACGGCGATCGAAGAAGGAACCACCATGGTTCGCATCGGGACGGCGATATTTGGGCGGCGAGCCCAGCAATAATCTTATTCGACAAACAGACAGCGCATATCAAAGAACGACAGACGATTAAACGGAGGAGCAAGCATCATGAGCCAGCATGCCGAAGTGGAAGATTTTGACAAACCAAGACCTCGCAATGGATTCCTGTCGCGAATCCGTGACCGCGTCATGGGACACGACGACTACGACGACGATGAGGACGATGTGGTGGAGACGCCGTCGACGCCCAATACCGCCGTCCGTAATGGAGGATCGGTGAGCCCGATGCGCCGACAGACAACCCTGCGTATGGACCACGCCCGCCGCACACACGTCACGGTCCGCCGCGCCGTGCAGAGCTTCGACGACGCCCGCCGCGCCGCCGACGGCCTCAAAGAAGGCCAGCAGCAGATCGTGAACCTGGAGCAGACGCCCGCCGACATGGCGGAGCGAATCATCGACTTCCTTAACGGCTCCACCTATGCCCTCGACGGAAGCGTCGAAAAGATCGGCGAACAGGTATACTTATTCACGCCGAGCACTGTCACAATCGACGTGGAAGATAAACCGGCGCCCGGAACAAGAACATCGTTTCTCGACCGGTCTTAACAGACACTTTTATGCTTCGTGAAAAAAACCTAGCCGTCATCGGCTCCGGAATGATGGGCGGCGCTCTCGCCTGCGGTTTAGCGCAGGCGGGGGCGATGCTCCCGAGCCGTATCCTTCTTTACGATACTGACGCCCA
>JAOQAA010000529.1 GCA_025963815.1 Capsulimonas sp. | reverse complement strand
CGGATGGGGGAATCCAGGCGGCCCCGATCGCAGCGCGACCGGGATCGGAACGGTCGCCTCTACGTCCGCGAACGCCGATTTCTCGCTCGCCGCAGGAGAATCGCGCGACGCGAAGTTCGTCCTGTATCGCCGCATCGGCGGCCGGGATGAGATTGGAACGTCGTACAGCTACTCCCTGGCGGTTGAGGAGCTGGAGATCCTGCCCAGCCAGCAGATCCGCTCCAAGCGGCAATACAGTCTGAGTTTCAATAGTCTGACATCCGCGACCAAAGCCCGCTAACTGCGTTCTGCTTCACAATGCGACAGCCGCCGGAACCGTTGCGTTCCGGCGGCTGTCTTGCGGTTGTTTGGTGCACTGGGCTTATCGGCTCGAAAGCCGCTTCAGTCCTTCATACACATCCCGTGTGAACAGATCTCCGGAAAGTACGACGCCGCCCCATTTCGCGTCCAGGTCGCGTGTCGGCTTGGCGGCGACCACTTGATCCGCCGTTTTCCCGGCGTGGACCATCGGCTCGATACGCCGGCGGACGGTGGCGAGCATGTCGCGGGAGCGCTGGACTTCGGCGCGACCGGCGAGCGGGCCATGGCCGGGAATGATCTTAGTATGCGCGTCGGCTAGGGCGAGAACGCGGTCCAGACCGGCGATCATGCCGCCGATCCAGCCGCCGCTGCTGTAGTCGATGAAGGGATAAAAGCCGTTGAAGAAGACATCGCCGGCATGAATCACATTGGCGTGGCGGAAGTGGACGAGGCTGTCGCTGTCGGTATGTGCGGGCGCGAAATACTGAAGGTGCAGGACCTCGCCGTTTTTGCGGATCGTCTTTGTGCTGGTAAATGTCTCCACCGGCCATGCGGCGCGTGGCTGGGCGGGAAATTTCGCGTGCATCAGTTCGATGACTTCCGGATGGGAGAGGCGTTTTCGGACATTCGTATGGCCGATGATATGGGCGCCCCTGCCCGCCAGAAACGCGTTGCCGCCGGTATGGTCGAAATGCCAGTGCGTATTGACAAGCGTGGTGATGGGGTGGGGGCTGACGCCGGCGATCGCCTCGGCGATGTCTTTGGAGCGGGGCGGAACGCCGCTGTCGACGATCAGCGTTTCCGAACTGCCGGTGAGAACGAGGATATTTCCTCCCAGTCCGGCCAATAAATAGAGGTTTTTGGAAATGGGCTGAAGTTCCGCTTTGTTGTGGTCGAAGTCAATCACAGGCGGGACAGAGGACTTCGTGGGCGCGTCCGCCGCTCGGGCGTCCCAGGTGAGCGCGCCGCCCAGTGCAGCAGACCCCGCCAGTCCCGCAAAACTCTTCAGCAGTTCTCTTCGGTTCATCATACAGTATTCTCTCCTCATCAAAGATACCGAAACATATTCTCTATCGCCTGACGAAGCGCCTTCACTCAAATGGAAGGCAATCAGCGCGTCTTTTATTAATCGGTAAAACCGATTGACTGTTTGTGCTGATCGGTTTTCTAAAATAGTTCTTGACTCACGCGTGACGCTGTACTATAATAAGTCCAACAGTAATCCAATGCATCGGTTTTATCGATTTGAGGGGCTACTGGAGGAGTGATTGGCGCGATGGAGTTTGAGCCGTTATATCTTCGTATTAAAGAGCAGATTCGGAAGGATTGGTGCTTGCCGCAATCCGACCGAGGTCTGGAGCGGATGCCGACTCTCAACGAGCTTCAGGAGCAATACGGGGTGAGCCGTCCGACGATCAGCAAGGCGCTGGCGTCCCTGGCGGCGGAAGGCGTGCTGGTCAAAGAGGCGGGGCGTGGTATGTTCGCCCTTCCGGCGGCGTCCGACCCTGAGCAAGCCCTGCCGCCAGCGCGCAAGATCATTGGATATATTGCCCCTCTGTATGGAGCGGAACTGTCGCAAGACGTCTTTTCTGGTATCGACCGCGTCGCGCAGCGGCGAGGGTGGCGCGTGCTGATGGCCAGCTCCGGCGACAGTATGGAGCACGAGCGGGCAGCAGCGCAGGAGATGATCGCCGCCGGAGCGCAGGGGCTAGTGATCTATCCGGCGCTGCGCCACGGCTCCCTTCAGGAGAAAGAGTATCTTCGCACCGAGGATCTAGGCGTCCCGCTCGTCCTGGTCGATACCTGTACTCGCGACCAGGGACATACGCAGATCATTTTCGATAACCGGCGCGCCGGAGCGCAGATCACGAACTGGCTGCTGGAGCAGGGGCGTCGGCGCATCGGCCTCGCATTCTATCAAGAAGATATGCACCACCCTGGATTGGATGCGCGCTATCAGGGGTACATCGGTGCGCTCAAAGAGTTTGGACTGTCTGTGGATTCACAGCTGGTTCACCGAGATCAATATGACAATGCCGGCTCCGGTCTTGGGCCGGTCCTGGATGAATGGTTTTCTCTGCCGGAACCCCCAGATGCGATCATCGCCATGGACGATATGGCGGCGCTGTCGATGACCGATCAACTCGCCGCACGGGGCGTACGCGTCCCCGACGATGTCTTGGTGGCCGGCTTCGACAACCGCGTCGCGGCCCGCCGGTTTCAGCCGGCGTTCGTGACGACCGCCCCGGATTTCGAGGATCTGGGCGGAACTGCCTGTGAGACGCTATTGGACGGCGTTCAATCCGGCGATCTGCCGCCGCAGGTCTATGTCCTTCCAGTCCCGCTGCTGGTTCGGATCGGAGCGTATCCCGTGGGGGGCGATGCGGATGTGGAAGCGATTTTTGCCCGACGGCGGGGCGTGAAGTAATTCGAGAAATGATAACTTGGCGAGAGAAGGCGCCCTGGAAGCAATAAAGATCATCCCTTCTCAACGGTCTCATGGAGAAAAACAATGAACGCACACGGTATTTTTAAAGCACGCAAAGAACAGCGCGGCTTTACACTGATTGAACTGCTCGTGGTCATCGCAATTATCGCTATTCTTGCCGCTATCCTCTTCCCGGTTTTCGCCAAAGCTCGCGAAAAAGCTCGCCAGATCTCCTGTGTCTCGAATCTCAAGCAGATCGGTCTCGGGATCATGCAGTACACGCAGGATAACGATGAGAACCTGCCCTACGCGCGCATCGATGCAGCGCCTGTCACGCCTTGGCAGGGCGCTATTTACCCATACGTCAAAAGCGCGCAGTTGTTCAAGTGTCCTGATAATCCAGGTGGCGGCAAAAACATCAACAATACTCCCGCTCCGAATGGAAGCTTTCCAGCGATCCCGATTTCTTATGTCGCCGTTGGCGGCGACGATGTCCCCAACTCGACAAACTTCTACGGCGGTAAAGTCGCGATGGGATATTACACCCCGTTCAACGGCAACGCCATGCCCGCCCCGACCTCCCTCGCGCAGCTTGTCGCGTCTGCGACGACCATTCTTATCGGAGAGACGCGTTCTGCTAGCAACACCGGGGTTCCGCGCGCCGATCCGGAATTCTGGGATAACACGAACGATATGCGCATGCAGGGCCATACCGGCCAGACCAATTTTGTGTTCGCGGATGGTCACGCCAAATCCATGAAGCCGACAGCGACGCTGACCTCGACCGTCAACATGTGGAACGTGGCCAACACGCTCCCCGGCAATAACAGCCTCGCCAACATGCTTGCGGCGGAGCAGGCAAATTCGGCGGACGGGTTCTAATCGCATTCACCAAAAAAATAACAGCCGCCAGGGCCTTTCGGTCCTGGCGGCTGTTATTTTGCCGGAGTTCGCCTTTACAGGCGGCCCGCTCCGGAGGCGAGTGTGTTGTACATTTTCGTCTCCCTTCAAGGTATTTGAGAGCGCTCTCAAATTCTCTATCGCCGCCGTGGTTTGTCTCGCTAAATGAAATTTCACGCAAGCGTAAAATTTCTTTGGCCGCCAACAACAAAACAGCCTGCATCTGCGGCGTGTCGCAAATGCAGGCTGTGCTGCGTGTCGGTCATCGTGTTGTCGGGCGTATGCATTATCCGGCGGCGCTCCATTCCTGGTACTGCCGCTGGATCTGCTTGACGTGGTACGCAACGTTGGCGCTGGAGCAGCCGAGCTCATCGCCGGCTTCGCGCCAGGTCATGCCGCGCAGGAGCGACTTGAGGACCGCCTGCTGGGTGGGCTTGAGGCCGCCCGTGAAGGCGCGGATGCTCAGGTCCGTCTGCACGTCGTTCCAATCCATCGACGACGGAATGGCGGCGACCTGTTCGTCCTCCAGTAATTCGCAGCGGCGCCGGCGCCATCGCTTGACGGCGTCGAGCAAGCGCCACCGGGCGTGCTTGAGCAGATACTGATCGGGATCCCCGATCGAGATATCGATTTGCGTCAGGGCGTCGAGCAACCCGACCCAGGCTTCCTGGAGCAGATCGTCCGCGTTTTCGTTGGTGCAGCGGGCGTAGTGCGCGGCCATCTTGGCCATGCGCGGTCGTAGGCGGGCGACAAGCGCCTCTCGGGCTTCGCGGTCGCCGTAGCGAGCGCGGTCATAGGAATAACTGGAAACCAAAATCTTCTCCAAATAACAAAAAACAAGAGTTAGCCTGATCGTGAAAATTCCACGGGCTGGGCGGTTGGCTCTCGTCGGCGCTATCTGGGAAAACCGGCTTCAAGGGGGACCGAGACAAAAATTACTGTCGCGGGCGGGGAGCGGGTTAGGCAGATAGACGCCGAAACGAGGCGAACGGCGTGTGTCCGGTCTCTGGTACAGTGAGTACCGGGACCATTATTAAATTTGCAAAACGAATATTTGCGATTTTCACGTGTGCGGCTCCTTTCGGTAAATTGGGTGCGGCGATGTTCGGGAAGTCTCGTGACGTTCTCCCCGGGCCGTACAGTTATTATATCGAATGCTTCCCCGATTTTGCTAAAGACATTCAAAAATAATTTTAAATTCTTTTTTACAGATCTTTTTCGACAGTATTTTCGCGTCGAAACAGTTCGGAAACACGCACATAGTATTGTATGGGTGTCCCCCGGCAGTGTCGCCTTCCCCTTGCTTGTGAAATCCGCTCTGAAGCGGTATCATTTGGCATCACTGGAAAGGCGCTTGTCATCATATGAACTCCCCCGAAAAGCCGACGGAAACACCGGTCGTCATCAGCGAGACTCGTCTCCAATTGCTGCTGCGCACCCATCGCGCCACGCCGCGATTTTTGCAGGGCGTTTATCCCTTCGCCGGACGCGGCGTGTTTGATCTCTCGCCGCTGAACGATGCGCTTTCTTACACCGTCCCCAAAGGGAAAGTCGCGCAGGTCCATTACTTCCGCGCCGGCAATCTCTCCGACGATATTCTCTATCTCTCCATCTCGACCAATGGAACGCCCGCACGTTACTTCCCGGTCGGCCCCAAATCCGATAACCACGTTCCGCTCGCGATCGTGGAGGATTATGCGGCCGGTACGAAAATCGAGGTCTGCCTTGCCGCGCCGCGCGGCCTCACCGGAACCGTAGTGCTGGATGTCGGCCTGGTTGAGATCGACGCCGAGGGGCAATCCTAATGACGCCGTCCGCCACCGCCACCCACTGTCCTTACTGCGCTCTGCAATGCGGCATGAACCTGGTTCCCGACGGGGATCTGCTCACGGTCGCCGCGCGCCCGGACTTTCCGACGAACAAGGGCGGTCTTTGCCAAAAGGGCTGGACCAGCACGGACCTGCTTGCGCACCCCGACCGGCTGACCATGCCGTACATCCGGGATCGCAAGGGCGACGAGCTGCGCCCGTGTGATTGGGACGAAGCGCTGGACCGAATCGTGACGGAGATACGGCTCGCGCAGCAGAAGTACGGTCTGGACTCGGTGGGGATCTTTGGCGGCGGCGGCCTCACCAATGAAAAGGCGTATATGCTGGGCAAATTTGCCAGAGTCGCCTTGCGCACACCTAACATCGACTATAACGGGCGGTTTTGCATGTCCTCGGCGGCGGCCGCCGGGATCAAGGCGTTTGGGATCGACCGAGGATTGCCGTTCCCATTAGAAGACATCCCCGGCGCGGAGACGATACTTCTCATTGGAAGCAATCCCGCAGAGACGATGCCGCCGATCATGCAGTATTTCGAGGAGCATCGCAATCGGGGCGGCCATTTGATCGTCGCCGATCCGAGGCGCACGCCGACCGCGCAAAACGCCGCCGTGTTCCTGCAGATCACGCCGGGAACCGACGGTGCGCTCGCCAACGGACTGCTGCACATCGCGATGGCCGACGGTCTGCTCGATCATGATTTCATCGAAGCGCGCACGACCGGGTTCGACGCCGTGCGCCGTGTGATCGCCTCCTACTGGCCGGATCGAGTCGAGCGCATCACCGGCGTCCCCGTCAAGGATCTCACCAAAGCGGCGCACCTGATGGGCGAGGCCGCGACGGCGATGGTGCTGACGGCGCGCGGCGCCGAGCAGCAAAGCAAGGGCGTGGAGAATGTCCAGGCGTTTATCAATCTGGCGCTAGCCTTAGGCAAGGCCGGCAAGCCGCACTGCGGCTACGGCTGTTTGACGGGGCAGGGGAACGGCCAGGGCGGGCGTGAGCATGGGCAAAAGGCCGATCAACTGCCTGGATACCGCAAGATCGACAACCCCGCGCACCGGGCGTATATCGCCGGTGTTTGGGGCGTGGAGGAAGCCTCCATTCCCGGGCCAGGACGCTCGGCATATGAGCTTTTGGACACGCTGGGAACGCCTGGCGGCGTCCGCGCGCTGATGGTGGCGGCCTCCAACGTGGTCGTTTCCGCGCCGCGTTCGAGCCATATTGAAGAACGGCTGGACGCGCTCGATTTCTTAGTCGTCTCGGATATCTTTCTCTCGGAAACGGCGGCGCGCGCCGATGTCGTGCTGCCGGTGACGCAGTGGGCGGAGGAAGAGGGGACGATGACCAATCTTGAAGGCCGCGTGCTGCTGCGTCGCCGCGCGATGGACCCGCCGCCGGGCGTGCGCAGCGACGCCCAGATTTTGAAGGCGCTCGCCGACCGCCTCGGGGCGGGCCAATATTTCACCGAGCGCCCTCGGGAGATCTTTGAAGAACTGCGCCGCGCCAGCGCCGGCGGCGCGGCGGACTACGCCGGCATCTCCTACGAGCGGATCGCCGCGCAGGACGGCGTCTTCTGGCCCTGTCCGTCCGAAGGGCATCCCGGCACGCCACGTATGTTTTTAGACAAGTTCGCCACCGACGACGGACGGGCGAAGTTCTACCCCATCGCCCACAAGGCCGCCGCCGAGGAGCCCGACGATGAGTACCCCATCTACCTGACCACGGGGCGCGTGATGGCGCAGTATCAGTCCGGGACGCAGACACGCCGAGTCGAAAAGCTGCGCGCCAATGCGCCCGAGGCGTTTGTGGAGATCCATCCATCGCTCGCTCGCCGCTTCGGCATCGCTGAGGGTGACATGGTTCGTCTCGCCACCCGCCGGGGAGCTGCGGAAGCCAAGGCGCGGCTGACCCCGTCGATCCGGCAGGATACCGTGTTCGTTCCCTTTCACTGGGCGGGTAAAGGCCGGGCGAATTTGCTTACCAACGATGCGCTTGATCCCACGTCCCGCATGCCTGAGTTTAAGATTTGCGCCGTGAGTATTGGGAAAGCTTGAAGAAGTGTGGAATAATTCGTAAACACTAGTAATTAACTGGTAAATCGTTTTCGGTGAGATCATCAGACGGCGTCTTAAACGTCGCGCATAAACAAAAAGGGGATAAGAGATTTGCATCAACGAAGGACAGTGCATACGCTGATCGGGATTTCCGCATTGGCGCTTGGCGGAGTTTTGGCGACGGGCTCACAGCCCGCGCAGGCCCAAGCCGCAACGTTCCCGGACGTTCCGGACAACCATTGGGCGTACTCGGCGGTTCAGAGCCTGGCGGACAAGGGCCTGGTCAAGGGTTACCCCAACGGCCAGTTTCTGGGCAATCGGGCGCTGACTCGCTACGAGTTCGCCAGCGTCGTCGACCGTCTTTTACAGACGATCGCCGACATGAAGAGCGGCGCGGCGCCGACGACCAGCGTGACTCAGGACGATTTGAACAAGATCCAGGTCCTGGTCGACAGCTTCAAGACCGAACTGACTGCGATCCAGGCCGACGTCGCGAAGGCCCAGACGGATATCACTACCCTGCGCGGTCAGGTCGAAGACCTGCGGCAGGATGTTCTGGACACCAAGGAGATCGCCAACAAGGCCCAGGACACCGCGAATAACTCCTATGGTGTGGGCGCCAAGCGCAAATTCCAGATCGGCGGTTATATCCAGGCGCGTTACTTCGCCGCCGATAGCGGCAGCCGCGACACCGGAACGGATCATCTTCTGTACCCACGCGGCAAGGCTCCGGGCAGCAGCCCGTATAACGGCGACTATGCCGCCAACTCCAATGGCGCATCGTTCGTGATCCGCCGCTCGCGCCTCAAGCTTACCGGACAGGTGACGCCGAACACCAAGTACGCCATCCAGTTCGACGCCTCCGGGGTTTCGAACGCCGGCAGCGCTGCGGTTTCAATCCGCGAAGGAAACGTCGCCTATACCTTCGGCGATGGCAACCCCGTGACGAACCTCACCGTGACCGCCGGTATGTTCGCCACGCCGTTCGGATACATTCTGCCGTCATCCGCCGCGACGTTTATCCAGGGCGAGCGCCCCCTCGCCTTCAATGAAGGCGGCCAGGGCTTGTTCTCCAGCCAGGATTACGACCGGGGTGTACAGCTGAGCGGCGGAAACGCCAATCTGCGCCTGACAGCCGCCTTAATCAACGGAACCGGCCACACGAGCAATGATACCGATCGGCAGCTGGACCAGGTCTACCGGGCGGCCTATCAGACCACGGATAAAAAAGTGGGCGTGGGAGTTTCCTACTACAACGGCCACGTTCCGGACTTCACCAACACGGGGACGGCGTATACGTCGCGCAAAAAAGAGCTGACGGGCGCCGATGTGCAGTTTGCCCCGACCGCCAACATCTTCCTGAACGGCGAGTACGTGGAAGGTAAGTTCGAGCAGCGCACCTTCTTCAATGGCGCGACCCAGGGCGCTCTGGCCTTGACGTCGAACCAGTTCGCTCCCGGCAACAAGATCGAGGGCTACTACGTGCTGGGCGGCTACACCTTCAGCCCCGCCGGCGCGCATCCGCTGACCCTTGCGCTCAACTACGACGAGTTCAACCGGGCCAAGAGCGGAACCGGCAGCGACAGCTCGTACACCGACAAGAACCTCGGCTACGGCGTCCTCTACAGCCTCGACAAAGCGACTCGGCTGCGCCTGTGGTACACCAAACCCAACAAGGTCGCCCACGCCCCCGGCGCCGTCGACCCCGAGAAGGTCGGCCTGTTCATCAGCGAACTTCAAGTCAAGTTCTAGCGGCGTGGCCCTCATCCCGTAAAGATGCCCCCCGACCCCTGTGTGGGGGATCTTTGTGGGATGAGGGCCGCATCTTCTTACCTACAAAAAACATTTCTCCCCGAAACATTCCCGAAACATCCCTCTTCTATACTACACTCACGAGACGAACAGCGGCATTGTCGCCGCTGTTCAATTCCCCGTCAGATTTGACGCACCCCTTCGGCACTGTCGCCAACACTTAAGATACCGACCCATGGTCCAATTCCATGAGTCCCGATATTTGAGTTGCTGGCGGAGCGCCGGAAGTTCTTCTTCCCGCGAACCCCTCCCATGGGCTCCCAGCCTCAAGACCGTTCGCGAGAGGAGAAGACTTCGTGAAACTCAGTGATTTGAAACAAAGCGGGCACGCCCCGTCGCTCTTCAGCGCCTTCCTGCACTTCGATATTTCCTTCATGGTGTGGGTGATTTTAGGGGCGCTCATGCCCTTCATCATGACCGACCCATCCCTTACCGGACAGAACCTCCAGGTGACGCCCACCGCGCAGGTGCAGACCGGCGAACAGTACACGATGCTGATCAAGGGGCCGCAGACCGTCAAGCAGAATCCGAAACTCGCGGCCGATCAGCCGAAGAACGTTTATAACCTGCTGATCAAACCCGGCGCGCCGGGTGTCGCCACCAAGGCAAGCGTCAAGCCCGTCGAGAAGTTCGTGGTGGACAACGCGAACCCCGCCACCATCGCCGCCGTGAACGCGACTTCCAAGCTCATCCATATCGAAGTCGCTCCCGGAGCGCATGGCAACCCGAACGAGAACGTGATCGCCCTCAAGCCCGCCGCGGCGCTGGCGAAGGCTGGTAAGACGTTCCAGCCGATCGCGAACGGGTATCCGGCGTCCACCAAGCTGCTGCTGGTCGGTATCCCGCTGCTCGCGGCGGGCTTCTGGCGAATTTTGCTGGGCGTTCTCGCGGACCGCTTCGGCTCCAAGCGCGTCGGCGTCGCCTCCATGTTCTTTACGCTGCTGCCCCTGGCCGTCGGTTTCCAGATGGCGACTTCGTACAACTCACTGGTGTTCGTCGCGTTTTTCTTAGGACTGGCCGGCGCATCCTTCGCCGTGGCGCTGCCGCTCGCCTCGCGGTGGTATCCGCCTCACCTTCAGGGCCTGGCGATGGGCATCGCCGGCGCCGGTAACTCGGGAACGGTTCTCGCCACACTCTTTGCTCCGATGCTCGCCAAAGCTTACGGCTGGCATGAGGTCTTCGGTTTTCTGATGATCCCGGTCGTGATCGTGCTCGTCACCTTCGCCGTGCTCGCCAAGGATCCCCCAGGACAGGTTCGTCCGGCCCGCGCCGCCGATTACGCGGCGGTTCTCGCCAAGCCCGACGCCTGGTACTTCTGCATCCTGTACTTTGTCACCTTCGGCGGCTTCGTCGGAATGTCCAGCTTCTTCAACACGTTCTTCGTCGATCAGTACGATGCGCCCAAGGCGACTGTCGGTCTGTGGACCTGGCCCTTCATCATTGCGGGTTCGTTCCTCCGGCCGGTCGGCGGCGCGCTGGCGGAT
>JAOQAA010000479.1 GCA_025963815.1 Capsulimonas sp. | reverse complement strand
CCGTCGTCATTGACCTGGACAGACCAATACTGCTCCTTACTTGTCGTGGTGCTGAGAGGATAGCCATATGGTATCCAGCTTCCGTCGTTGTCCTGGTTATACATGAGAATAGCCAGTCCAATCTGCTTGAGATTAGACGCGCAGGATGTTTGCCTCGCTTTTTCCCGAACCTTGGCAAAGACTGGAAACAGGAAAGCCGCAAGAATCGCGATCACAATGATGACAATAAGTAATTCGATAAGTGTAAAGCCGAATCGCTTCGTATGGTTAGGATGACAGGTTTGAGACGGAATCGGGGAGGGGATTGCCGATGAGGCAGACCGTGGTGGATAGTAGTTCAAGGGTTTTCGCTTTCTGCTCGTCGAGAGCAGGCATTATAAAAAATGAATAATAGCCTCTCGATTTTCTTTGAACGTTGAGAGGATGCGTTTATTCTAACCTCATGGGGGTGGGACCTTCAATGGAAAAAAGTCCAATTTGTTGTTATGACGAAAATTCGTCTTCGGGGGCTGCGGAGTGGCCGAACAGAACCTGGACGCGGAACTGGGTAGGAGTCAGCCCGTCCACGCGCCGAAAGACCTTGCTGAAATAGAATCGGTCTTCGAACCCCGTCATCGCCGCGATCTGCTTGATCTGCAAACTGGGATCGGCCAGCAGCCGGCGCGCCTCAGCGATGCGTTTCCCCTGGATGTATTGCTGCGGCGATTCGCCGGTCGCCTCCCGGAACAGGGTCACGAGCCGGCTGCGGCTGACATCGGCGACCCGCGCCAGCTCCTCCAGTGTGAGCGGATCCCCAAGGTTCGCGGCAATATGCGCGAGCACCCGCGCCATTCGCTCGTGGTTGACACGTCCCGCGACGCCCAGTGCGTCTCCCGCTTCCGCCCTCGCTCCCCAGCGCAGCAATTGGGTCAGCACCCGCGCCAGGCGGCAGCTCGTTTCAATGGCGCTGAGGGGATCGTCCTCGTCGGCGTGTCTGTCCACAATCTCCCGTAATGTCTGGTCGATCCAATGCCCCGGCGCCAGCGCCGTGAATGTGGGCGGCTGGGCGCCGCCCGGCCAGACGATCTCATACGGCTCGCGTCCGTCCGGCCGATCGACGGGCGGACGCGCGTCCGGGCTGAAATCGAAATGAACGGCGAAGTGTGCGTTTGTTATTCCGGTTGGCGTGTGGAACGAATGCGGCGTAAAGGGAGGGATGAGCAGCAGCGTTCCCGGTTCGGCGAGACGCGTCTGCCCATTCATCGTGAGCGACATGGCGCCGCGCGCCACGAGCACAAGCTCGTGATCGTAAATAATTCGCTCTGGGATTGTCAGCGTCGTATCGTGGAGATGAGCGATGCGGACGATCGGATGGATCTGCTCGAAGCGCAGGAGTATCTTTTGCTTCGGCTCCGTGGGGCCAAATGGAGAAGCGCGCTGAATGAGGGAGTAATCAGAAGTGCGTGCAGCGGTCATTCCCGCTGATTCCGCGCGATATGTTCGATTCCCTTCATGGCTTCCAAATCCGATATGGCGAATATGTTGTAGGTGCTTGACAAGCGGGCAAAAACTTCGGATAATAAACGGCGACATAATTAGTCGGAGACTGAAATAGTCGGAGACTATAGATTCGTCAATCGAATTCCCACGCAGGCAGTTCAAGAAGGATCATCAGGACATGCAAATCGAAAACCGGCGTCAGCGAACGCCGTCACAGTGGGCCTGCGCCCTGCTCGCCATCGCAGCCCTGGGCTCGGCGGCGCACGCGGACGTCGAGCGCTTCGCTTATACTTACGGCTGGCAGACGCCCACCAAGGGCGAAGCCGAGCTAGAAATCAAGCACACTCAGCCGAAGAGCGGGCACTTTTTACAGGATTCGGCGTCCGTGGAGTACGGGATCACCGACCGCTGGATGATTGAACCCTATATCGTCTACAACCACTCCGGCGGCTTCAAGGATGTTCCGGACAGCACCGGCAGCGTGGACGCCGACGACGGCGGTACGGGTGGCGGCGACGGCGCCGCGATCTTCGATCCGATCCGCATCGGCTCCGGCTATCGCTATGGCGGCTTTCAAGTGGAAACACGTTATCGTTTTGGCGATTATGGCTATAAAAAGCTCCTGACCTCGGCCTATCTCGAATACGAGCAGCTGCGGCGCGAAGGCAACGAGATGGAAGGCAAGCTTATTTTCCAGTACGATCCCAACGAGTCCTCTGATCTGGTGTTCAACTTGATCACCGAGCAGCCGCTGCGTAAAGGCGCTCCGGCAGAGTGGGGCTACTCCTTCGGAGCGACATATCTGGCGGACAAGAAGAGCAATCGTTACTGGGTTGGCGGCGAAGCCTGGGGGAACTGGTCGGAGAAGCAGCACTTTATCGGGCCTTCGGTCGGCGGCTACATCGGGAAAAGCACACGCCTGGTCGGGACATATGGCTTCCAGACACAGGGCGTCGGCGGCGACCAGTTCCGCGTGATGGTAAGCCAGGAACTGAATTAAGAGAGACGAACACCCATGAACAAGCAACTGAAGAAAATCGCTCTCGTCGCCACGCCACTGGCCGCGCTCCTCGCCGGCTGCGGGGGCGGCGGAAGCGCACTCGACCATGTGAACGGCTCGAATCACTACGCCAAAACGATCCTGATCGCGAACAAGGCGGAGTACAAGCCACAGATCGTTAACCCCGATCTTCAGGACGGCTGGGGGATCTCCCTGCGTCCCGCCGGCGCGGGCGGCCACTGGTGGATCACGGCGAATAAGACCGGCAAGTCGCTGGAGTATATCGGCGACACCCCCGGCAACCCACTGCATCAGGACTCGCTCAAGGAAGTAACGATCCCTGGCCCTGGCGGCGATATGGGCACACCCACCGGAACCGTCTTCAACGTCTCAGGGACGGGCTTCGTAATCGACCAGCCATTCCCCGGCGGCGCGGCGCTGCACGGCCCGGCGAAGTTCTTCTTTGCCACCGACTCCGGCGTTGTGACCGCTTGGACGGAGCGCGCCCACACCGCCGACAGCGGCATCGACCGCCCGACCAGCTCGGTCATTGTTTGGGACAAATCGGCGCAAGGCTCGGGATACTTCGGCATGGCGATCTCGCCTCACTTCGACCGCCTTTACCTCGCGGACTTCGGCGAGCATCCGCAAGTCACCGTCCTAAACGATCAGTTCCAGGACATCTCCGCCGGTAAGTTCCCGAACCCGTTCCCCGGCTACGCGCCGTTTAACGTCCAGGCGGTCGGCAATTCCATCTTCGTCGCCTACGCTCAGCAGTCCGAACCCGCCGTTGAACTGCATGGAATTGGCAAGGGCAAGCTGGCCGAGTTTACCCTCGACGGCGCCTTGATCGCGACTTGGGACGACCAGAACCTGCTGAACGCCCCCTGGGGCATCGTCAAGGCCCCCGATTCCGGGTTCGGCCTTTACAGCGGCAAGCTGCTCGTCTCCAACTTCGGCAACGGCGTCGTGACCGTCTTCGACCCCGCGACCCGCAAAGCCATCGACTATCTGCGCGGCGACGACAAGAACCCCATCGTCGTCGACGGCATCTGGGACCTCAAGTTCGGCAACGGCGTCGCCCAGGGCGAATCCAACGCCCTCTACTTCGCCGCCGGCCCGAACGGCGAAGCCGACGGACTCTTTGGGAAGATCAAGGCGCAGTAGAAGACAAACCAGCTCAGTTGGTTAGAACACCTGACTCTTAATCAGGGTGTCCCTGGTTCGAGTCCAGGTGGGGCCTTGGCGGCGGTGGCAGTATTTAGACTTTAACCAGCTTTACAAGACATCTTGGCCGCGTATCACAGCGATACGCGGTCTTTTTGTCGACAAGAATTTAGGATGTGAACACTTGCAGAATGTGCTACCCTAAGCTTGTCCTCTTGGATTCCTGGGAGAGGCAATCATTCTTTTGGGAGGTGATATTGTGGCGTTACCCCTTGGTCGTGCTCCGCAGATCGTGGTGGGATACTATGGTTGCGAAGCATCGGTTGCCGAACAGCTTATGAGCGGCAAACCTTTTCGCCTGTCCAACAACGACTATGACTGGTTAGGCTCAGGCGCCTACTTCTGGGAGTACGCGCCGTTTCGGGCGCAGGAGTGGGCCGAAGAGCATTTCGGCGCCGACGCGAGGATTATCCGGGCCGACATTATTCTCGGTGACTGCTTGAATCTTCTTGACAGGGCTTTTTTTACAGGATTGCAAATGGCGCA
Source organism: Capsulimonas sp. (assembly GCA_025963815.1). GTDB lineage: Bacteria > Armatimonadota > Armatimonadia > Armatimonadales > Capsulimonadaceae > Capsulimonas. Next base: position 12,988 of record JAOQAA010000479.1, on the reverse strand, counting down.
CACCCGGCTGGCGGATGCGTTTGCATCCGCTGGAGTTATGCTGCCGGATAATCGGCGCGGCGGAAACAGGCTGGATCGTTTGGTAATCGATGAGTTCGCCCAGACATACGAGGAAGAAGGCGAGTTCTTCGATACCGTTAGGGGCTGTTTTCCTGAAGGCGTTCCTCTGTTCGATGGATCGAGGTTACTGAGCCATACTCACGTTCAGATCGCGGTTCGCAATCCTCGTTGCATTGGAAAGCTGGAAGTGGTACACTTCACATGAAAAGCATTCATCACTTTCGTCTCTGTGAAAGGAATCTGCTATGCCGAATCGCGTTCGTATTGAAGATCCAGCGCTTCTCGAAGCTATGTTGGAACGAATAGGAAATCGTCCACGCCAATATTGGCTGGATTTACTGGCACAGTATGATAACGAAAAACCCGGCGACATAGTGCTTCCGGGCGTGCCGCCCCGTCCCGATACTTTCACGGAGCGATCCGCCTCTCCTGACCGCTCGAATACGAAGCGACGCGCCAAGAAGCGGGTCAGTGTGCGTCGAGAAGCCGCGTGAGTATTGATTAGGTACGTGTGTATAAATTCTTCGGTCCGATCCGTCTGGCGAAGAGCGGCGTAGTTCAGCTGGCAGACCTCTTGTTTCTGAAACAAGAGGTCTTAGGTTCGATATCTATTTGACGGAACACAAAATTGGCTCTCGCATCCATCGATGCGAGAGCCTTTTTAATTGTAACTCGCGCCGGGCGTACTCTGTCCATTGAAGCTGTACAATGACAGGACAGTTCCATGATCTCATGATAGAATATCCACGAAAGGCAGGTGGGAAGATTGCAGTGGCTGGACCGAATGATGGGCGCGCTGGAGTATTTGGAAGCGCATCTGGACGGGGAGTGCGATGTGAGCGAGGCGGCGCGTGTGACGTGTTCGTCTACGTTTCACTTTCAGCGGATGTTTTTTATGCTGACGGGAGTGACGGTGGCGGAGTATGTTCGCAAGCGTCGGCTTTCACTGGCGGCGCAGGAGCTGGCGGCGTCGAATATCAAGGTCATCGACGCAGCGCTCAAGTATGGTTATGAGACGCCGGAGGCGTTCTGTAAGGCGTTTCGTAAGGCTCACGGTTTGACGCCGTCGGCCGCGCGCCGATCGGGAGCGCGGCTGAAAGTCTTTCCACGGCTGTCCTTTCAAATATCGCTTAAAGGAGATCAGGAGATGGATTATCGAATTGTCGAAAAGCCGGGCTTCAAAGTCATTGGGAAGGCGCTTCGTGTCTCCACCAAAGACGGCGAGAACATGAAAGTCATTCCGAAGTTTTGGAATCAGACGATGCAGGATGGCGATGTCGGACGCCTTGGGATGCTGGCGTCGCCGAGCGGTGTCGTCGGCGACGCCATTTTGGGAGTTTGCACGGAGTTCCAATCGGATCAGCAGGAGTTCACCTATCTGATCGCTGTCGAGAAAGGGGAGGCTCCGCCGCCGGAAGACTTCGTGGAGAAAGAGATCCCCGCCGCCACCTGGGCGGTCTTCGATTCCGTTGGTGGGCTGCCGGACGCGATCCAAAAGGTCTGGGGGCGCATCTTTTCGGAGTTCTTCCCATCGACGGGGTTTGAGCATGCGGAAGGCGGGCCGGAGCTGGAGGTCTATCCTGGCGGCGATGTGGCCGCCGACGATTATAAATGCGAAGTGTGGGTGCCCGTCGTCAAGAAATCGTAAGCGCGGGGAATCATAGGCGGCGGAGAAGCGAATGCCCGGCGGCCAATGGCGCGCCGGGCTGATCGTTTGAGCGGCCGTCCGCTCCCGAAATGTATGCATCGGACGAGTTATTCTTCAGGCGCCTCGTACGCTTCCAACAGCGCCTCACGGATCTTGGTGGTGGTTTGCCGCTGCTGTTCCGAAGCGAGTCGCTGCACTGCCGCGACTTCGCGCGCTGACTGCGCGATTTGGCGATCCAGCTCCGCGCGCTGAATCCGCCCCTCAATCTCCCGGCTCGTTTCGGCGCTTGGCGGCCGCGCCGTTTCCTGAGACGGCTGCTCCAATTGTTCTTCCTGCATAGGTCTCTCCTGGCGCATCGATATTAGGACATCTAAGCTTTTACCCTTGAAAAGAGCCGGACGAAGCATATTTTTATCCTAATTTTTGTCTGTCAGCATCTGCAAATAAAATCGTCAGTCGGGGTAAAAAACATGCTTGACAAAGAAATAGTCCAATGTTATAATTGCGATACTTTATTATACTAATATATGAAAATCGCACCGCCAATCACAATTATCGATACGCTCGTTCATCTCGATCCGGAGGAAGACATTCCCCTGCACGCGCAGGTGCGCCGGGCGCTTCAGCGAGTGATCGAAGATCATTTTGAAGATGGACAGCAGTTCTGGACCGAGCAGGCGCTCACGGCGAACTTAGATGTTTCGCAAATCACGGTGCGCCGCGCGTTAGGCGATCTCGCCAAGGAAGGTCTGCTCGTACGCCGCGCGTCCCGAGGCAGCATCGTCTGCAAGGTGGACGCCGCCGCGAACTATCGGGTGGCGCTCTTCTTAACGCAGTATGAATCCGATCTGCTGCGCTATCTTCTGGAGCAGTTCGTGGAGGAGTGCCGCGCGCAGGGACGCCGATTGGAGCCGATCTTCATCAATCAGGGCATGCGCGCCGCCGATATTATGCAGATGGTGGAGCGCGGGCCGGACGAGCAGCGCCTGGTGTTTCTGGGACTGCCGAGCGATCTGGAGACAAACCTCTCGCAGCTCGCGGCGGATCGCGCGTATCGATTTGTCACCGTGGACATGAACACTCCGCACCGTATGACCGATCGGATCGGGATCGACGACGTGGAAGGAATTCGAATTGCGCTTCGCCACCTGGCGGATCTGGGACACCGGCGCGTGACGCTCATCGTGAATGAGCCCGAAGCGTCGCAGTCCGTCGTTGTGCGCCGCAGGACATTTGAACAAGCGGCCCGAACGCTCGGCCTGACCGGACATGTCGTATCCTGTGGGACACGCTTCTGGGAAAGCGCGTACGACGCCGCTTATGACGCGATGCCGCGCGTTTGGGACACGGAAGAGCAGGAACGGCCCACCAGCATTCTGACCGTCTCGGATGTCGGCGCCTGGGCTGTGCTGAAGTGGTTCTCGGAGCGCAATATCCAGGTGCCGGAAGATGTCAGCGTTATGGGCTACAACGACGAACGGCCGAGCCGTTTTACCACGCCCGCGCTGACGACGATGCGGTTCAACGCCGCAGAAATGGTCAAGTCCGCGCTCCAATGCCTGGATCTGCCGAAGACGGAGCTGGCGGAGATCTGGGTGCATCCGCATCTCGTGGTGCGTGAAAGCACGGCTCCGCCGCCGGCCGGCCGATCCAAAACGCCGCGCTCAGGAAAACGATCGAAGACGATACTCGCCGCCGCAGAATAAAAAGGAAACAAATCATGGAATCTTCAAACTTTCATTCCCGTCGATTCACTCTCACACAAGGCTTCACTCTGATTGAATTGCTAGTTGTTATTGCAATAATCGCAATTCTTGCCGCAATCTTGTTCCCGGTCTTCGCCAAGGCGCGCGAAAAGGCGCGCCAAACGGCGTGTCTCAGCAACATGAAGCAGCTCGGCCTTGGGTTTGCGCAGTACACGCAAGACTACGACGAGATGTTCCCGTGCGGCATGTACCAGGCGGGCGGCCCCGGCGGCAACGGCGGACAGGGCTGGGCGGGGCAAATCTATCCCTATGTCAAGTCGAAGCAAGTCTTCACATGCCCGGATGATTCTACGCCCGTGGACCGAAATGCACAGCAGACGGCCATGTCCTACGCCATGAATCAGCTTTTGGATTCGACCTACGGCAATACTCCGGGCACGACGTCTCTGGCGAAGCTGAACGCCCCGGCGAATATTGTCTGTTTGTTCGAAGTCAATAACGCAAAAATCAATTACTTCCAGGTGGATAACATCCCCGACATGCAGAGTCCGACGCAGATCGGCTACAGCGGGTATTACGTCGGCGGGAATTCCGACGGGACCAAGGTGTACTATGCTACCGGCAATATGGGCGCGCCCTTCACCAACCCGGACTTCACCAAAAAGCCTTACCATACGGATGGAGCGAACTGGATGGCGGCCGATTCCCATGTCAAATGGCTTCGCGGCGAGCGGATCAGCAATGGCGGCGACGCGACCGATTCCAACACGCCGGCCAATCCCAACATCGGTCCCATGGCGGCCGGGACCGATAACATGAGCTATACGCCGGCCGGCGGCGCGACAATCCATTACACGATGACATTTAGCACGCAGTGATGTGAGAGCCGGCGTGGGAGGCATCGCGATTGACGCAATCCTATCTTCTCTCGCCGGCCATAAGGAATTCAAGCCATTGTTCAAAACCGCGATCGGCGCGATCGTATTTGCGGCGGCGCTCTGCGCCGCGCCCACGTTCGCTCAGAGCTACAGTCAAGATTTTGAGAAGGCGGACGCCTCGTATTTTCAGCCGGTGAATCAGCAGAACGCCGCCGGCGCCGCCATTCAGATCGTCTCATCGCGCGTCCATGGCGGCGACAAGTCGGCGGATCTGTCTTTTCAAAGCACGGGGTCTGGTTACATCAACGTCACGACCGGTCAGGGTGGCGTCGTCGCGAACGGACCCGGCGCGGCGCATTTCTCGCTGTGGGTTTGCGGCGCCGGCCCTGAAAAACTGCTCAATGCCGGATTGCTGCTGATCGACGCGGGGAATGAAACGTTTCTTTATCCGCTCGGAGACGCGTCGGTCAAGCCGCTTGCGGACGGCGATTGGCGGCAAATCCAACAGGATATTGACATCGCCAAGCCCGCCGCGCACTGGGGGGATAAGAATACCGGCGCCATTCAGTATCCGCTGAGATTTTTTGGACTTGGCTTTTCGCACGCCAACACGGCCGGGGGAAAAGGGCAGCTTTTTCTCGACGATCTTGCGATTGCGGGGCCGGACGGAGCGAAGACGGCGGCAGAACCATCGCCCCCGCCCTCGAAGGTATCGTCGCCCGAGGCGCGGATCGTCATCCAGCCGTCCACGCCGTCTTCAAAGCTGCCTGCTTACTTCTATCCCGCCGGCGCAATGGTGAGCCTGCGTCTCACGATTTCCGGCCTGGCTTCAGGCGCTGCTCCCGCGACGCTGGATTGGCGGGCGTGGGGAGTGAACTCCGTCCCTCTCGCGAAAGGACGCGTTGCCTGGGGAGCCAAGATTGCTCCGGCGATCCAGTTCCGCGCGACCCGGCCGGGCATCATTTACATTGAGGCGAAGGCGCTGGACACCGTAGGCCGTACCATCACGAGCGGCGAGACACGGTGCGCCGCGCTGAGCCCCAGGCGCGCGCCGGAGACAGCCGGCGGCGCCGGGGCAATGCATTACGGAGTCAACGCGCATCTTGGCGGTCTCGGTCCGGAAGACGCGGATCGAAACGTGGCGCTGATCGCCGCGCTGGGATTCCAATACTGCCGCATGGATGTCAACTGGGACGCCGTTCAGCCACGGCCGGACGCCTGGGAGTGGGGGGCCTACGACCGTCTCTATCCGCTCCTCGCCAAGTACGGGATTACTCCCTCCAGCCTGCTTGCGTATACGGCGCACTGGGCCACGACCGGTGATCCCAACGCGGCCAAGTGGCAGGATTGGGCGTTCGCGCCGCCACGCGCGGCCGATTACGCCACGTTCGCCGGCCAGGCGGCCAAGCGGTATGGGAAGTACAGCCGTTACTGGGAGATTTGGAACGAGCCGGACAACGATTTCTGGCGCGGCGATGCCGCCACGTACGCCTCGCTGTTCGCCGCCGCCTCCGTCGCCATCAAGAATGTCCAGCCGAACGCGCAGGTCATGAACGGCGGCTTTTCGGAAGTACCGTTTCGAGCGCGGTTCATCTCGGATTTCACCCGCCTGGAGCAGGTGAAGCCCGACATCTTCGCCTTTCACTCCCATGGCCCCATCGATAATCTTCGCCGCGCTGAAGTCAATATCGACAATGCGATGAAACAGTCTTCCTGGACCATGCCCAAGTGGCTCAATGAATCGGGGTTCTCGTCATCTGGATCCAATACAGAGTACGAGCAGGCCGTGACGCTGGCGCAAAAGATGAGCTACGCGCCCGCGCTCGGCGCGTCCGGCTACTTCTGGTACGATCTGCGCAATGACGGGGACGACCCGATGGACAGCGACCATAACTTCGGGCTGGTCCGGCATGACCTCACTCCCAAAGCCGCCGCCGTCGCCGCCTATACGCTGACCAATGTGCTGGGTGGACTGAAGTATGTCCGCAGCCTCCCCGTGCCGGATGCTCCCAACGCGTATGCAGTTTTGTATGCGAACCCGAAAAATCAGCACGGCGTGCTGGTGGCGTGGAACGAAGCTGAAGGCGCCGCTCCGGTGACCTGCGCGCTTCCCGGCGCCGCGCGGCGGACCGATTTGATGGGAGTTTCGCATCCGATCGCGACGAAGAACGGTTTGGCGGCGCTGACCCTGTCGGCGGAGCCAGTCTATATTGAATTCTCAGGGGCCGCCGATCGCCTCCAATTGAAATCAGGAGTAATGTCCTTTGCGAACCGATTGTCGCCTGTCCCTGGCGAACCCGCCTCGTTCTCGGTGAAGTTACACAACCCGCTCGGCGCTCCCCTGCGCGGCGTGGTCCGCTTTACCGCTCCCGTGCACTGGACCGCGAACCCAAAGACAATAAACGTCGATATCCCTGCGGGCGCGGAGCGGTCCTACGCCACGAAGGTTCGGTTTGACGAGGATAAAAGTCCGTCCACGGGAATGTCCGTGGTTCTTCAGTCTCCGTCGCTGCCGGGGGACGTGACGGGCCGCGTCATCCTGCGCCCCGCCACTCTGGTGCGGCGCGGCGCCGAAACTCCCGCGCCGGGCGGCGCCCCGACCGTGACCTTGTCCAAAGCCAATCTCGTCAGCCTGTTCGAAGCGACGCCGATGCAGGACCTTCACTTCCATGGCGACACAGATCTCAGCGCCGCCGTGACAATGACGCGAACGCCGCAGGGACTGCATCTCTTTGTGCGCGTCCAAGACGATATCTTCTCACAGAATGCGCCGGCGGGCATGGAGTGGCAGGGGGATTCTCTTCAGTACTCCATCGCGCTGCCGACCGGGGAGCATTACGAGTGGATGGCGGCATTGCGGCAGAGTGGCCCCATCGCTGCGCTGACGATAGGCCCGGCGGGCGCCGCGACGGGCAATCTCAGCACGCCCGTCAAGATCGAACGAGACGAAGCGCGTCACGAAACGGTGTACGATCTCGTCATTCCCAGCGCGCTTCCCGGCGGACGTACTCTGCCCGATTGGTTCACCTTCGATCTTCTTGTGAACGACAACGATGGGGGCGGGCGCAAAGGCTGGGTGGAGTGGACGCCCGGCATCGGCCTTTCGAAAGAGCCGAACAATTTCCAAACCATCGTGGTTCGATAGCGCATGGTGATTATGATTTCGCGTGGCGATTATGACTTGGCGTCGCCGCCGCTCAGCACGCAGCGCATCCAAAAGACATTGTACGGTGTCCATTGTGAGAGCGTAAAGTAAAGGTTCGGGCCGGAATTATGGATCGGATCGATGTAGCCGCCGTAGAGGGCGGGATAATCTTGAGCGCTTGCGAGGACCTTCTTTTCCGTCCACGGTCCGACCAGCGCCGGCGCATCACGCAGAACGAGCGCATGGCGGTCTTCGTCCAAAGTGACCATCAGCCAGCGATGGAAATAAGAGTTATACGCGACTGACAACTCGGCGATCGGTCCACGAACGACAGGGCGCGCCGCCGCCTCTCCGCCGGTGCGCCAGACGGAGCCGTCCCAATATTGATAAGCGCCGCCATCCAGCAGCGCGCTGCTGGGAACCTTTGCGAGGAAGGCGTCTCCGTGTCGGCCATTTGGCGTGCCGAATAGATAGACATCGTCGCCGAGTTTGGCGAAGGCCCCCTGCTGGAATTTACTGTCGCCCGCCGGCGTGTTCGGCCAGAGCGGAGCGCTGGGCCGTGTCCAGCTCGCGCCGCCATCGTCCGAATACGCCAGACCGCCTTCATTCGTATCCCAATAACCGGGCGCGCCCCAATGACGCACGGACATATAGTGGAGAAATTGCCGAGAGTTCACAGACACGCCGGCCGTCGGAATGACTGTCCACTCCTGTGCGTTCCGGCCCGCGTGCATCAGCTCTTTGGCGTGGCCGGGCGTGTCCCAGATCATGCGGGTGAATGCCAGTCCCGCATCCGGATCGGCATCGCGCGAGAGCGCCAGAGTATTGCTGCGCCAGTCGGCCTGGTCCGGTCCGGCTCCGTTTCCGTTCCACCCCTTGCCGTAGGTATCGCCGAACGCGATCCGAATTTCGCCGTCGCCTCCATCCCAGAGAATTCCCAGGTCGGTCCCAAGAAGCGCATCCTTTCGATCGGTGTCGTTTGGACTGGGCAGCGTTTCCCCCGGCAGCGCCGCGCCTGTCACGCGAGCGATCTTCATCACGGAATCGGGCGAAACGGCATGGGACGCATTGCTTGTGATGATCATGCACGTCAGGAAAAGCGCAGGCAAAGCTGCGGCGCGGAAGGTCAAAGGGATCAATTTGTGTATCCTAAGAGCGCGTCGGGAGCTGCTCAAAACATATTTGCTTACTGTTAGGAGCGATGATACTATTAAAAATTTGATTTGTAAAGGCAGTGGTTGGGGTTTATAATTTCCCCGAAACGGACACCCTTGTCATGTACTGTTTTCATCCTGCCGGAGCCTCACGCCGGCGCGTTAACAAGGGAAATCACCAGAACTCATGAGCAAGCAAAATGCATCCAGCGCGATAAGCAAAGATCAGGATCTCGCCTCTGTCACAACGGAAGACAGAGAGCCGATGACGACGAACCAGGGACAGCCGGTCACGGATGACCAGAACTCCCTGAAGGCGGGACATCGCGGCCCGACCCTCTTAGAAGACTTTATCCTCCGCGAAAAGATCCAGCACTTCGACCACGAGCGTATTCCAGAGCGTGTCGTGCATGCGCGCGGCGCGGCCGCGCACGGGTTCTTCCAGGTCTACGAATCGCTCTCCGATTTGACGACGGCAAAGGTTCTGACCGACCCGTCGCTGAAGACGCCTGTGTTTGTGCGCTTCTCGACTGTCGCTGGCTCGCGCGGCTCGGCGGACACCGCGCGTGATGTTCGCGGCTTCGCCGTCAAGATGTACACGCCAGAGGGCAACTGGGACCTGGTGGGCAACAATATCCCCGTGTTCTTCATTCAGGACGCCATCAAATTCCCCGATCTCATTCACGCCGCCAAGCCCGAACCTAACAATGAGATTCCTCAGGCCGCGACGGCTCACGATACGTTCTGGGACTTTATCTCGCTGACCCCCGAATCCATGCATATGGTGATGTGGATCATGAGCGATCGATCGCTGCCGCGCAGCTTCAGTCAGATGGACGGCTTTGGGGTTCACACGTTCCGCCTGATCAACGCCGAAGGCAAGTCGACCTTCGTCAAATTCCATTGGAAGCCCGTGCTTGGCGCGCATTCGCTGGTGTGGGACGAGTCGCAGAAGATCGCTGGGAAAGACCCGGATTTCCACCGCCGCGACATGTTCGATTCCATCGAGATGGGCAACTTCTTCGAATGGGAGCTGGGCCTGCAAACGCTGGCCGAGGAGGACGAGCACAAGTTCGACTTCGATATTCTGGATGCGACCAAGATCTGGCCCGAGGATCTGATCCCCGTCAAGCGGGTCGGCAAGATGACGTTAAACCGCAATCCGGATAACTACTTCGCCGAGACTGAACAAGTGGCGTTCATGACGACGAACATTGTGCCGGGGATCGACTTCACCGACGATCCCTTGCTCCAGGGGCGCAACTTCTCCTATCTGGACACCCAGCTCAGCCGCCTCGGCACGCCGAACTTCGCGGAGCTTCCGATCAACCGGCCGGTCTGTCCTGTGTCCAACAACCAGCGCGACGCCCATATGCGCCACACCATCAACAAGGGCCGCGTTTCCTACGCGCCGGCCTCATTGGACGGGCACGATCCCGGCGAAGTCACGCCGGCGCGTCCCGGCTTCGTGAGCTATCCGGAGCAGGTCGAAGGCCCCAAAGCGCGTGTCCGCAGCGAAAGCTTCGGCGACCACTACGGCCAGGCGCGCTTGTTCTGGAACAGCCAGACGGCGATCGAGAAGCAGCACATCGCCAAGGCTTTGCAGTTCGAGCTGAGCAAGGTGGGGACGCGCGGAGTCCGGCAGCGGATGCTGGGACATCTGGAGCAGATCAACGATGTGCTGGCCGCGCAGGTGGCGCTGGCGCTGGGCGAAAAGGTCCAAACCAACCATCAAACGGCGACCCCGCCCGGAACCGCCGATTCCGCCGATCAGACCAAGGTGCTGGCGGCCGCCATGTCCGAAACCACTGCGTCGGGCGGCGTAGAGCGAACTTCGGGATTGAGCCTGGTCGAAGGGCAGCCGCAATCGGCAAAAGGCCGCAAGGTCGCGATCCTGGCGGCGGACGGCGTCGACATCGCGCAGATCCAGGCGATTGAGAAGGCGCTTACGGCGCAGGGCGCGCTTCCCGAGATCGTCGGAACGCATCTGGGAACGCTGACGGGCGTGGGCGGCTCCGTGGAGGCGACGAAGACCTTCGCCAACACCAGCTCGGTGCTGTACGACGCCGTGTTTGTCCCCGGTGGCGCGCAGAGCGTCGCCGTGCTCAAAGCGCAGGGAGACCCGCGTGTCTTCGTCGCCGAGGCTTACAAGCACGCGAAGCCCGTCGGCGCGCTCGCCGAAGGCGCGGATCTGCTGACGGCGGCGCTTCCCCAAGCAGCCGTTCCCGCCTCCAAGGGCAAGACCGCCGAAATCCACGGCGTCGTCAGCGCATCTGACCCTGCCGACGTGGATGCGCTGGGAACGACCTTCCTCGCCGCCATCGCCGGCCATCGCCACTGGGACCGGGCAGACTTGGACACCGTCGCGGCGTAACGCCTTGGAATGCAATCGGCCCTGGGCGCATGCGCCCAGGGCCGATTGCGTTTGATGTCGATTTTGTGTAATACGTGGCCTACCACGGCGGTTGTAAACGACTAAAGGATGCAGCTGCGGCGGTTGTAAAGAGAACCTCCACCCCACCGCCTGCTTGCCCGAAGCTTGGTCGCGAAGTGCCGACATCAAATGCCGTACCGACCGCAGGAGTAATCAGGTAGACATAATTCGAAGGAAACGGTGATGGCAGCGCGTAACGGCCTACAGCTCCAAAACCGGTATTCACGAACGCCATATCGAGATTGCTTGTCGCATACGTACCAGGAGTAAAATGCCCGCCCACCAATCGAGGATCCGATGCGTGTGTTGAGACGCGCCAAAATAACTCCCCCACTTTTGTTGTGGCTGCGACCACCAGTGTGGGTGTTTTGGGCCATTTGCCCACAACTGGTGGAGGCCCGCCTGGCGGCCCGGGTGGTGGTGCAACTAAGCTAATGCCTGATAATGAAGTAATGTTGACCGGACTCACGGTGACAGATAACTTGAAGCTTTCATAGGTTTCGAAAGCAGCCGGAAGATCCTGCGGATTGAGACCATTCAGGAAACTTTCGTATTCACTGAATAGTATGGCCAGCTCTGCATTGAATACAATGTAGCAGCCGGCTGCCATATGTTGCTGCGCCTGCGGCAAATCGATAATTTGATACCCGGAACCCGTTTCCGGCAAATTAATGAGTGTGTCCGTGGCGCTGCCGCTCAGAATATAGCCGTTCATCGTTGTTATCCTTTATAGTGATTACTTACAATAGTACAAACTATCAACGATACGCAGTAGAAAAGGCAAAGTCGTTCTGGGAACAGGGCGCTTAACCGGCGTCCAGCCGGTTAAGCGCTGGCCGTTCTGCCAATGAGCTATCTCAGAACCATCTCCATTTTACCTGATCGAAGGCGCGGGATTGCCGACGAATGCATTTTACGTCTTTTTGTCAGGAGCGCTTTCGTACTTCTCCAGCGCCGCGCGCACTTGCTTCCCCACCTCTTGTCCAACCAGCTCCTGAAAGTGATAGACTGAGCAAACTCCCGTCACCTTCTCGTCAATCTCTCCCGAGAGAGTTCCCATATAATGCACGCCGTTTGCGTCTCCCGACGCCACGGCGGCGTTCGGATCTCCGTCCGACAATCGGATATCATACGAACAGACACCCGTTTTATAGATCGGAACCCAATACGCGCCGCGAGTTGTCAATCTCTTTACGACGATCTGCGCCGGCGGCTTCGCTCCTGGAATCCCGGCGATGGCGTCGCGGACATACTGGACCAGTCGGGGATCGCCATGCGCTTCGACGATGCTCGCCGCCGGCTGTCCCATGGCTCCGGCGGACCGAGGCGTTGGCGCGCCGGCGCTAGTCACGGACGCGACGCTCGTCGTGCTGGACGCGCTGCTTTGCGCGGAGTAGAGATTGAGGCCGATGTGTCCGGTCTCACGCAGGTATCCAACCATGATCAAACAAGCTGCGGCGGCGAGAATGATTTGGGACTTACGTCTCGGGCGAGATGGCGCCATGGGAACCTCCTGATATGCAATGTCGTTCCAAATCTTTGGACACGGCGCCGTGGATTAAGTTGCATAGGTATTTGACGGAACAAATTTCCAAACACCGATGTCCGATCAAACGCACGCCTGCTATTTTTAGGAGAAACTCATGCGATCCAAATTCCGCAAGTACGCTTTTGCCCTCGCCGCATCCGCAGTGTCGGTTTGCGCCGTCAGTTTGAGCCTGTCCGTAATGCCTGCGGCGCATGCGCAGGCGTCTTCCCTCACAGTCAACGAGCTGACCGATATTGTCAGAGCCGGAGGCAGCATGCAATTTGATGCTTCACGCTACACCGCCAACAATTTGAGTGACATCGCCCGAACGGCGGCGAATTCTGATCAGCCTATAAATCTTACCATGCTGAATGTTGGCAAATTTACCGCTAACGAACTTACGGATATTGCGCACGCCGGTAGAGGACACGTGAC